>JAKJDB010000138.1 GCA_022706175.1 Candidatus Zhuqueibacterota bacterium
CAGCTCGATGGCCTGGTCCAGCGTCAACCGGTCCTGGCCAACAGCCCCTGTTATCAACAGCAGTGAAATAATCAGCAAAAGCCGCTCTGTTTTCATGATCTTGTATCCTGTTCCTTAACCTCAAGATATTCGAACGAACGCCTGCGTTTGGATAGATAGCTATAGATCGCCGGTATGATGAACAGCGTCAGAAAAGTGGAGAACACCAGACCGCCGCACACGGCGATGCCCATGGGGATGCGGCTTTCACTGCCGGCGCCCAGGGCCATGGCGATGGGAAGGATTCCCAGAAACGTGGACAGACTGGTCATCACAATGGGCCGGAAACGGGAGACGGCGGCATCCTGCACCGCAGTCATGAGGTCAAGCCCTTGGGCGCGGCGCTGATTGGCGAACTCGACGATGAGAATGCCGTTCTTGGTCACCAGACCGATCAGCATGATCAATCCAATCTGACTAAAGATATTGATGGTCTGATTAAAGTACCAGAGGGACAGCAGCGCGCCGGCCAACGCCAACGGCACGGTAAACATGATGACGAAGGGATCGCGAAAACTCTCGAACTGGGCGGCCAATATAAGAAAGATCAGGACCAGGGCCAGAAAAAACGCGAACAAGACACTGGAGGAGCTCTCGCTGAAATCGCGCGATGGACCGGTCAACTCGGTGCGGAAAGAATCATCCAGCACACGTTCGGCGATCTCATCCATGGCCTTGATGCCGTCGCCGATGGTCTTGCCGCGCACGAGGCCGGCGGATACCGTAGCGGCGACGTAGCGGTTGAACCGATACAGAGTCGGTGGACTGCTGCGCTCCTCCAGCTCCACCAGATTATCCAGACGCACCATTTCACCGTTTTTGTTGCGCACATAGAGCATCTTCAAGTCCATCGGTTCATCGCGATCGCCGCGGCCGAGTTGACCGATGATCTGATATTGTTTGGCATTGCGAATGAAATAACCCCAGCGCCCTCCGCTGTAGGCCAGCCGCAGCGTCTCCGAGATATCCCGGGTGGATACCCCCAACGTACGGCTTCGTTCCCGGTTGATGACCACTTGCAGTTCCGGCTTGTTGAATTTCAAGTCCGTATCGACAAAATTGAATATGGGATTCTTGCGTGCCTCCTCGATGAACTTGGGCAACACCTCCTTCAGCTTTTCGAAATCAGGCGCTTGGATCACATATTGCACCGGCAGGGAGGAACGCCGACTGGTGCTGAGGGACTGATCCTGAGCGACAAACGCGCGCGCTCCGGTCAACCGGTTGACCTTGGGCGCCAGCTGTTCGGCTATCTCCTGTTGACTGCGGATTCGTTCTTCAGGCTCTTTCAGCGTCAGGCGGATAAAGCCGCTGTTGGAGGCGCCTGCGCCCATGGCGGTCATGCTGAAGAGCGAGGAACGCTCCGGCACCTCCCGCTCCACCACCTCCGCCAGCTCATCCATGTACCGGTTCATGTATTCGAACGACAGCCCCTCAGGTCCGGTGGCGCGGATCTGAATGCTGCTGCGATCTTCGTAGGGCGACAACTCGCTGGGCAGCGTGATCCAGGTCGCCACGATGATCAGCAGGGCCACGGCCACGGCCGCAAAAGCCCAGTAGCGATGCTGCATAAAATCGGCCAGAGCCCGGCGGTAGGTCTCGGTGATACGGACGAAAAACGGTTCTGACCAATAGTAGAAACGGCTGTGCTTTTCCTTTTCCCGCAGAATGCGCGACGACATCATCGGCGTCAACGTCAGCGAGATGAACGCAGAGATGATGATGGAACCGGCGAGGACGATGCCGAATTCTCGAAACAGACGGCCGATGAATCCCTGCAGAAAGATGACCGGCAGGAACACCGCCGCCAGCGTCACCGTGGTGCTGATAATGGCGAAATAGACCTCCCGGGAACCGGTGATGGCCGCCTGCAGGGGCGGCAGATGAGCTTCGACCTTGGCGTAAATGTTCTCCAGCACCACGATGGCGTCGTCCACCACCATGCCGATGGCCAGGACAATGCCCAGCATCGTCAACACATTGATTGAGAACCCGGCTGCGTACATGATGAAAAAAGAACCGATCAGCGAAATGGGAATGGCGATCACCGGGATGACCGTCGTGCGCCAATCGCGCAAAAACAAAAAGATGATCAACACCACCAGTGCGAAAGCAGTGATCACCGTCTCTGCCACCTCTTTAATGGATTTGCGGATGTACTTGGTGTTGTCAAAGCCGATGCTCAGTTTGATGTCCGGCGGCAGATCCCGCTGCATCTGTTCTATGCGCCGGTAAAATTCGTCGAGGATTTCGATATAGTTGGCGCCGGGCTGGGGGATCAGCACCAGGCTGACCATGGGCATGCGATCCCGTTTGACCCCGGAACGATAATTTTCCGGGCCCAGCTCCGCATAGCCCACATCCTTGAGCCGGACGATGGACTGACCGCTCTCCTTGATGATGAGATTGTTGTACTCTTCAGGGGTGTTGAGCCGGCCCATGGTGCGCACCGTCAACTCGGTGGCAGAGCCATCGATGCGGCCGGAGGGCAACTCTACGTTTTCACGGGACAGGGCGGACTCTATGTCCATAAGAGTGAGTTTGTAGGCGGCCAATTTGCCGGGATCGAACCACAGACGCATGGAATACATCTTGCTGCCCCAAACCTGCACCTCGCTGACGCCCGGAATGGTGCGCAGTTTTTCCCGCAGATTATTGGTGGCGATATCGGTCATCTCCATCAGATCACGGCGATCGCTCAACACGCTCAGGTTGCAGATCGGCACGGCATCCGCATCCGACTTGGTGACAATGGGCGTATCCGCGTTCGGCGGCAGATACTGCATGGCGCGCGAAACACGGTCGCGTACGTCGTTGGCCGCCGTCTCCAGATCGGACTCGAGATTGAATTCCACGGTGATGCGGCTTCGGCCCTCACGGCTTGAAGAGGAGAGCGTGCGAATCCCTTCGATGCCGCTCAGAGATTCTTCCAATGGTTCGGTGATCTGCGACATGATGACGTCGGCGTTGGCGCCGGTGTAAGAGGCATCGACGGTGATGATGGGCGGGTCCACACTGGGATACTCGCGCACGCCCAGGCGTGTGTAGCCGATGAACCCAAACAAAATGATGACCATGGACATGACAATGGCCAGGACGGGCCGGCGGATACTGGTGGCAGATAGACTCATGGGTATGGGCTCCTAGTTCAATTCTGTCACCTTGATGACGCTGCCCGGCCGCACCTGCAGCAGGCCGGTGGTCATCACCGTATCACCGGCGGCAAGGCCGCTGACGATTTGCACCTTGTCGGCCGTGCGCAACCCGATCACCACGGTAGTGCTCAAGGCCTTGCCGTTGCGGACGACAAAGACCGATTGATTCTGCGCATCGGGGATCAGCGACTCGGTGGGAATCATCAGCGCGTCCTCCAGCTTTTGCAGAGTGATGCGAACCTGGGCGAACGCGCCGGGTTTGATGCGGCCGTCGGGGTTGGGACAAAGGGCGCGGCAGCGCACGCTGCGGATATCGGTGTCGATCTGCGGTTCCACGGCATAGATGCGGCCGCTGTACTCCTCGGACTCGCCCTGCACGCGGAACAGCACCGGCTGCTCTTTGGTCAGCAACGACTGGTAGCGCTCCGGAACGGCAAAATCGATCTTGACCGGATTGATCGAAACCAGGGTGGCGATGCGGCTGCCGGCGTTGAGATAGGCGCCCTCGCTGACCGAGCGCAATCCGATCACGCCGTCGAACGGCGCCTGGATGCGGGCTTTATCGATTTGCGCCTGAATCAGCTGCACGTCCGCCTTGGCGGTGTTCAACCGGTTGAGCGCGGCTTCGTACTCCTCCTGGCTGATCGCCTCGATGGCCAGCTGTTTTTTCTGCCGCGCCTCGGTGTCCTGAGCGAGCTTGAGCTGTGCAGAGGCGCGGTTGAATTGCGCCTGTAAATCGGCGTCGTTGATCTGCAGCAGCAGATCGCCTTTGCGCACCCGGCTTCCTTCCCGGAAATTGATCCGCGTCACCCGGCCCGAGATTTCGCTGGTGAGTTCCACCGATTCATTGGCAAGGATGGATCCGGTGGCCAAAATTTCATTTTCCACATCCTCTGGTTTGACCTGATAGGCGCGCACCTCGATCACATCGCCGCCGCGGCCGCTGCTCTGCCGGCGGTCCGCTGTCGCCGGTTTGACCCAGGGACGCCATTTATTCAACACCACTAAAACAAAAACCAGGCCCAGAATGAGCCAACGTGCTGTTTTCTTCATAGTGCATCCTTGCGCATTGTTACTCGCCCCTTCATAATTCATCCTTGATTTAAACTTTTAATATAACTATTTTTTAATTCAGATAGAATAAGAAAATGCCAATGGAAAAACCGAACAAGCTTTTTGTTCACATACACCAAGAGGCGTTCATGAAGGCCACCGATAAAGACGCGTTGTTTGAAATGCTGCGTTCCCGTTTGCACCTTGTGATCCCGGTTGCAGAAATACGCCATAAAGCGGAAATCGCAGCGGAGATCAACCGGCTGAAAAAAGAACGCCGTGCCGTCATTTTAGGACACAACTATATGGAGCCGGCGCTGTATCTGTCCGTACCGGATTTTAAAGGCGATTCGCTGGAGTTGAGCCGCCAGGCGGCAAAAACGGACAAAGACCTCATCGTCTTCTGCGGCGTCCGTTTCATGGCCGAAACCGCAAAAATTCTCAATCCGGAAAAAACCGTGCTGATCCCATCCCCCAAAGCCGGCTGCTCGCTGGCGGAAAGCATCACCGCGGAGGACGTCCGTCAACTGAAAGCGCTTTATCCCGGCGTGCCGGTAGTGACCTATATCAACACCTATGCCGACGTCAAAGCGGAAAGCGACATCTGCTGCACCTCGGGCAATGCGGTGCGCGTAGTGCAGTCGCTGGCGAGCGATCGAGTGATCTTTTTGCCCGACCGCTACCTGGCCGGCAATGTGGCGCGGGAGACCGGCAAACGCATCGTGTTTCCAATCAAAACCGCGGCCGGCGTGCAACCGCCGGAACCCGGTCTGGAATACGCCATGATCGGCTGGGACGGCAAATGCGAGGTGCACGATCAATTCACCGTCGAGGATGTCGAGGACATCCGCAAACAATTTCCCGACGTGGTCATTCTGGCGCACCCCGAATGCCGTCCGGAGGTGACCGCGGCTGCGGATTTCGCCGGCTCCACCTCGGCGATGATCAAATACATTCAACAGAACTCGGCGCCGCAGTTCCTGCTGCTGACGGAATGCAGCATGGCGGACAACATCGCTGCGGAGAATCCGGGCAAAGAGATGCTGCGGCTCTGCAGCGTCCGTTGCCCGCATATGAACGAGATCACCCTGGAGGAGACCCTTCTCTCCCTGCAGCGAACCCAATATGTAGTGGAGGTTGAAGAGTCGATCCGCCGACGCGCTCTGCGCGCGGTACAAAGAATGTTGGAGATCGGTTGAATGCCCTCTTGCCGGCGAGGATGCCCCCAGCGCCATCAACTCCTTTAGTCATGTTCAATGTGCATAATCAGAGGTTCTACTTTATCATGTTTGCACCCAAGCGATTATAACGCCATGGATCCCTGCGCTCACATCACCTCCCAGATCGGACTGGATATGGGCTCCGTCGAAGCCAAACTGGTCCTTCTCTGTTCGCATCAACCCGGCGCCGACCTGGCCGGACGCTTTGAACGGGTGCGTCCCTTTGGTTCAGGTTGGCTCCTCGCCGGCCGCACGCCGGTGCGCGGCAACCCGGAACAAGCGGCGCTTACCCTGTTGGAGCTGGTCCGTTCCTGGCCGGAGCCGCTGTACATACTGATCACCGGCAGCCACGGCCGAATACTCGGCAGCCGATTGCAGGCTCCGCTCATCAACGACTTTAAGGCGATCGGGCGCGGTGTGGCCGCTCTGCTGCCGCAGGTGAAAACCATTCTGGAGATCGGCGGCGACCATTCACGGTATCTGCGGATTCGACTGAACAACGGTCAGCCCGAGCCTACGATCGTGGACTATGAACGCAACGGCGACTGCGCCGCAGGCACCGGTTCGTTCATCGATCAGCAGGCGCAGCGGCTGCGCTATCACATCGACGAGATCGGCCCGCTGGTACTGAGCGCCGATATCGCGGCCAACATCGCCGGCCGCTGTTCAGTGTTCGCCAAATCCGATATGGTGCATGCGCAGCAGCGCGGCTACTCTCCGGCCGCCATCTTTAAAGGACTGTGCGAAGCCGTAGTGCGCAATTACAAGGGCGCCATTCTGCGCGGCAAGACCATCGAGCCGCCGGTGGCCTTTGTCGGCGGCGTGGCGGCCAATGCCGGCGTAGTGCAGGCCATGCGCGAGCTGCTGCATCTGCAGGAGGACGAGCTGATGGTGCCGCCGGAGCACGCGTTCATCGCCGCCCTGGGGTGCGCATCGCTGGCCGGCGCTGTGCCCTATGATTCGGAAAAACTTGGAAATACAACGCACTTTTCGTTGAAGGGGGAACAGAGCTATCGGCCGGAAAAACTAACCTCTGATCTGGTGGACTTTGCTCAGCCTCCGGCCCGGCCGCAGCCATCCACGGGACGGCTGGACGCCTATCTGGGCATCGACGTCGGTTCTGTGAGCACCAACCTGGTATTGCTGGACGAACAGGGGTGGGTTCTGGATGAAATCTATACGCGCACCGAGGGCCGGCCGGTGGAGGTCGTTCAGCGGGAGCTCGCCGTGTGGAAGGAAAAATGGGGCGACCGGGTGCGCGTGCTCGGCGTGGGCACCACCGGTTCCGGCCGCGAATTGGCGGGCGAACTGGTGGGCGCGGACACGATCAACGACGAGATCACCGCGCACAAAACCGGCGCCGCGTTCATCGCACATCACCTGTATAACGAAGCGGTGGACACCATTTTTGAGATCGGCGG
>JAKJDB010000139.1 GCA_022706175.1 Candidatus Zhuqueibacterota bacterium
AGCGGTCTGAAGGCCCCTTGTAGACGACAAGGTTGATAGGCCACAGGTGTACGCATGGTAACATGTTCAGCCGAGTGGTACTAATAGGCCGTGCGACTTAACCAAACTTTTTAACCGCAGCAGATAGTTTGATGCTGCGTTACCAAATGGTTTCCAGCACATACAAATTGTTAAGAATTCCGGTGACCTTAGCAGAGGGGTCCCACCCGATCCCATTCCGAACTCGGAAGTTAAGCCCTCTAGCGCCGATGGTACTGCTCGGGAGACTGTGCGGGAGAGTAGGACGTTGCCGGGAATTTTTTAAGCCCTGTGAAATTTTTCACAGGGCTTTTTTATTTCCACCGCATCCGTCTTGGCCCTTCATCCTCCCCTAAGAGACCAATCAGGCTTTACCAAACAAGGCGGTGAAAGGATTTTTCCATTGAGAAATCTTTTCACTCCTGCGGAAAGCCTGTCCCAGCCGGTGCAGCTGAAAACCTGCGCCTCCGCTATTCCTCATACACCCTGATCTCATAAAGCCGCGCTGAGGGATCCCCCCAGGTGGACAAGATCTCTATCCTGATCTTTTCCGCGATCATCCGCTCAAACCGATGAATGCGGCGACGAAGAAAATTGTCCCGGTACCATCCAATTTCCTGCCATCCTCCATCTCTTTCACAAAGAAGACGATACTCCCGCACCGTTTCGTCCGGCGCACGCCAGGTCGGCATATGAAGGTTGGCAAAAAGCCCCAGGTTGGTGTCAAAGGTCAGGTATACGGCGTTGAAGGCAACCGGTTCGTCGAACTCTAAAGTTGCGGATTGCGGCAAGGACAAAGCCGGATGAGAAATCCATAGATGGGTCCATTCGTCCGGTCTGGTGACGCCGGACAGAATGTTCTCAGCGCCATACGGCTGTTGCTCAGGCTCAATCCTGATCGACGGATGCCATCGCTGATCGATCGCGTTTAAATTCTCCCACGACAGGGTAGGCTTGAGATAGTGCCATTTTCTGAATGGCTTGTACAACGGCACCGAACCGGTGGGCGCCATCTTTTCGCTGCCGTAGAGCAGGACATGGGGATTAGCGTCCCACGCCAGCCAATAGAGGCTCTGCGGGCTTGTCTTGGCCGCTAATTTGCACGACACCCAGGTTTTGGCCCCAACCGGAACTTCCACGCTGCCGCAGGCCACATCGTTCTCGTCGTTAAAATCACAGGTTCTCCGGCTGCGGCGCAGATGCACGGTGATCCGTGCCGGCTGCTCCGCTTCCACCATAAAAGCTACGCTCTCCACGCTGTCGCTGGAGACCGGAAACAGCACGCCCAGCGGAACATCCAGCCGGCGTGGTATCGTCGGTTCAGGGAACAGCAGAGGAGAAGTACTGGTGGCCGTTGCCCTGGCGGTCCGCGCCAGATCCGCGCGGTCCTCGTTCTTGGCAGCCGGAACATAGTGATCGTCCTTGAGCAGCTGCTGTTTCAACAGGTCTAATTTTTGCGGAAACACCTCTCTGGGCAAAATTTTGTGCGTTTGACAAATCCAGGCACAGGTGCCGACCGCCTGGCCCATGGTTGCACAGGTCGCCATTAAACGGGTGCTGCCCAGGGCGGTGTGCGTTGCCGAAATATCACGGCCGGCGAGAAACAGGTTGTCGATATCCTTGGCATACAGGCAACGCAGCGGAATGGAGTAGACCGGTACCTGGCGCACATCCATGAGCGAGGCATCACCGTAAGTTGGTTCCGGGGCCTCCGCTTTAGCCAGAATGCCGCCCGGCGTGTGCAGATCGAAATACCAGCCTCCGTGCGCCACTCCATCCGGGAACAGACGGCCCTGCATCAGATCGTTTCCGTTGAGCAGGTAGTCGCCCATGATGCGCCGGCTCTCCCGTTTACCGGGGATTTTTCCGATCCAATCCAGGGCATAGTGGGAGAAACCATGATCCTCCTTGTTCTTCAGATGATCCCACACGCCAAGAACATGGCGGAGCAGTTCATCGCGGATTTTTTCGTTATCCGCGATGATATGAAACGGAAAGCCGACCTCGATCCACCAATAGCCGGGCAATCGCTGATGGAAGCGTGTTTTTAAAATGGGACTGTCCGCCGCATAGCTCTCCGCCCAGGGCGGCGGATGAAACGGCACTGGTTTGCCCACGTCTCGTACCGCGAAGAGGAGCGAGCTGCCCATAATGCCCTGGTCCGCCGCCTCAGGCGCCCAGGCTTCATCAAATTCATCTTTGGCCTCCCGGCCCATACGCCAAGCCGCACCGGCAAGATAGGCGACGGTGCCGTCGCCGGTGGCATCGACGAACAGCTCTCCTCTAATCTCCATTTCACGCTCGCTGGCCAACTGGCTGGCCAGAACCGAAACCACTCTGCCGCCGGCTTTGTTCACGCCACGGATGCTGGTGTTGAGAAAGAGCGAAAGCTTGTCCTCCCTGCGGCAGGCGTCGTAGAGCACCAGGTCCCAGACATCGTTGATCATGCTCTCGCGGCGGCTGGTAAAGTTGTTGTAGCGCTCGGTGAGCAAAAGCTCTTCGATGATGCCGCTCTCTCGAGCCCAGGGGTTGCCGTTGGCTGCGCCTGCCAGCGGCACACGGATCTCGCTGCTGCTGTTTCCGCCGAGCACCGGTCGATCCTGAATCAACGCCGTTCTCAGTTTGAGCCGGCTGGCGGCCAGAGCCGCGCAGACGCCGGCCAGTCCGCCCCCGCATACGACGAGGTCAAAGGCCTCAGGGCAAACCGCTTGCATGGTGCGGGCTGACAAAGAGGATGTACTAGTTTGCATTTGTTTTTAACCTGTTCTGTGTCGGTTTCACCGGAATGCAGCTGCACAGAATGCTGGTCGCTGCACCCACGGCAAAAGAACCGGGTATGATCCAGAGAAAAGAGATCAGCTGACCAAAGAACACATCGGCAAAGCCAAGGCATACCGCCGCTGCGACAGAGGCCAGGGTGCCGATCAAAACGGCATTTTCATTTGCACGCCGAATAAACAGGGCCATGAAAAACGGCACAAACAGCGGCGCGGTGAGAAGATTGACGGTCTTGAATGTCACTTCAATCAGATTGCCCTTGACGTGGCCCATGATCAGGCTGAGACAAATGGTCGCCAGGCCGATGATCAGCGAGATCGCCCGCGCCCAGTGCACCTGTGTTCGCTGCGAGGGCTTTACTTTTTTAAAACGCAGAATGAAATCGTTGATGACCACGTGGCTGGATGAGTTGATGCCCGAGGAGAGGCTGGACATGGCTGCAGCGAGCAGTCCGGAAAAGACCAGGCCGGCGATACCCGCCGGAAGACCCTGGACGATAAACAGGGGCAGGAGCGAATCCGCCGCATCGCTCAATGAACGGCCCGCCATGATGAGTTCCGGATGGGCCTGATAATAGGCCATGAGCGCGATGCCTAACGCGGCCAAAACCACATAGACCAACCCATTCGCGATCAGAGAGGTGAGCAGAGCGCGGCGCGCCGCAGCGCTGTCCCGTGTGGCCAGATAGCGTTGGATGGACATCTGATCCGAGCCGGCGGTGCAGACATATTGGCCGAAAACCGTGATGATCATGGTCATAAAGCTCACCCTGGCCCGGGCATCGTAAAATTTCCACTCGGCCCAGTGCTGCGGCCATTCGACCGGAATCAGCGCACGGATGCTGCCGAAGTGTTTGACAATAATGAGAATGGCTAAAAGCGTGCCGCCAAACATGATAAAGCTTTGCAGGACGTCTGTGACTACCACACCGCGCAAACCGCCGCAGGATGTATAGACGATGGTGAGAACCCCGATGGCCACGCTGACCCAGAAGGCGGTCTCCTCCGACCACCCCATGACCGGAACGATGATTTTTTCCGCCACCATAAAAATGATGACCGCCATCCAGATCAGGCGCATGATCAGAAAAAAAAGCGAGGCCAATGTACGGATTCTGACGCCCAGACGCACCTCCAGCAGCTCATAGGCGCTGGACACTTGAAACTTCATGATGTGCGGGATTAAAAACCAGCCCACGGCCCAATAGACCAGGGGCAAACAGGCTATTTTGCTCCACATCATCGGGCCATGCTTGATCATTTCGCCGGGCATGGCCAGATAGGTTATGGCGCTGAACAGGGTGGCGAACAGGGAGAGTCCAACGCTCCAGGGCCGCATCCTGCGGCCGCCCAGCATATAGTCGTCGACCGAATGGGTTCTAGCCTGGTAATAGACGCCGATGGCGAGCAGGCCAAACAGATACAAGGCGATCGCCAGCCAGTCCCATCCGCTATTCATAGATGGTCCTCCTGTGGTGGTTTACGCACGGGTCTAATCCCGCGGCCTTACTCTTTCATTTTTGTTCAATCCATTCGATGCCGTTCTGCCGGATCACGTGGCTGTACCATTTCGCCGAGTCTTTGCCGATCCGCGCGCCGGTTGCAAAATCAACATAGTGAAGGCCGAACCGTTTGCTGAACCCCGAGGCCCACTCGAAATTGTCCATCAGGCTCCAGAGGAAATAGCCGCGCACATCGACGCCGGCGGAGAGGGCGTTGTACACTTCACCCAGATAGCTCGACAGGTAGGCGATGCGCAAGGGATCGTGCACAACCCCTTTATCGACCACGTCCGGACAGGCGCAGCCGTTCTCCGTTATCACGATGGCCGGGTGCGCATAGCGTGCATCGATCCAGTGCAGCAGTTTGCGAATTCCCCAAGGAACGATGGACCAGCCCATCTCCGTTTTTTGCCAGGAGGGATCGGTGGACAGCTGCACCTCCTGGTCTTCCGACAGTCCGCCGTTGCCGTAGACCTCCTGAGAGATCTTGGCGCCACGGCTGTCCTGCGCCAGCATGGTGGTGTAGTGGTTCAGACCGAAAAAATCCGCTGATCCTTTCAGTTCGTCACGTTCCTGATCCGAAAAGACCGGCAGGCGCTCTTTGACCCGTTCGCGCATGACCTGGGGATAATCGCCCAAAAAGATGGGATCAGCGAACCAGCCGAGAAAAAATTCCAACGCCCTTTGCGCCGCATCCTGATCCGCAGGAGAATCCGTGCGCGGTTCACGCCAGTCGCAGTTATTCGCCAGGCCGATGCGGCCGCTTTGTTCACGGTATTTGCTGCGATAGAGCTGGACCGTCTGTGCATGGCTGAGAAGAAGGTGATGAGCCGCCTGGTAGGGTTCCACGTTGGAGATCCGTCCCGGTGCAAACACCCCCTGTCCGTAACCGAGGATGGCGGCGACCCATGGTTCGTTGAACGTGATCCAATTTTTTACCCGGTCGCCGAAATGCTCAAAGCAGAGATCGGCGTACGCACGGAACAGAGCGGGCATCTCGGGATTCAGCCAGCCGTCCTTTTCCAGCTGCAGAGTCAGCGGCAGGTCCCAATGATAGAGCGTCACCCAGGGGGTGATGCCGTTGGCCAGCAGTTCATCGATCAACGCCGAATAAAACGCGATCCCTTCGGCATTGGCTTTGCCATACCCCAGCGGTTGTATGCGCGGCCAGGCGATGGAGAAACGATAGGCCTGCAGCCCCATGGCCTTCATCAACGCTACGTCCTCACGGAACCGGTGATAATGATCGCAAGCGATATCGCCGGTCTGCCCCTGATAGATTCTGCCGGGCGTGTGGCAAAAGGCATCCCAGATGGACAAGCCCTTGCCCCCCAGCAGCCAGGCGCCTTCGATCTGGTAACTGGAGGTAGCAGCCCCCCAGATAAAACGGTCGGGATATTTTTTCATGGCAGTCTTCCTTTGTTGTCGCCATAATACGGTTTGCACGGTAAAATTGCAAGCGCTTTTTATTACGCAAACAACGGCGTTTGGTGTTATATCTAGTAGTATATTTGAAGTTAGGTCATGCCGGATCTGGGTTGGACGGGATGGGGGTCGCTTCCATGATGAGCGTCGGGAACTCGACCTCCCATACAAGGCAGAAGCAAATGGAGATTTGAATGAAGCGCAACTTTCTGATAGGATTAGCCCTTTTGACCATCTGGTGGATGTCCATCGGCGCCGACGCAGCGGCCGGACAGACCGTCAAATTTGTGGATATATCCAAGACGAAAAACGTTCAGGGATTATGGATTGGAAATGCGTATCGGTACGGGCACGGCATTGCCTGTTCAGACATCAACCAGGACGGTCTGCCTGATTTTTACGTCTCCAACGCCATGGAAGTGGACACTTTGATCACTTTTCCTGAGGTGTTTTATCTCAGCAAGGCCAACGCCGCTTATACGGAAGAGTCAATAGATCGCCGGGTGGTCGATAGTTACGGTATCGGCAGCCATGGCGTCGTTTTTTTCGATTACGACAATGACGGCGATTTTGATCTGTTCAACGCCAACACCGGGGCCACTCCGGTTTGGCCGACGATCTATCATCGCCTCTACCGCAACAACGGCAGTGGAGTTTTTGGCGATCTCTCCAAGACCGCCGGCGTTCAGGCGTTGCCGAGTTTCGCCCGCAGCGCAGCGGTGTTTGACGCCAATAACGACGGCTATATGGACATTTACACCGCAGGCGCTGACCCAACGACCTATGCGGCGGCGCCCAACCATTTTTACATCAATAAGGGCGACGGCACTTTTAACATGGTCGACTTGGGGGCCAAGAATGTCAACAGCGCCGGGTTCGGGCCGAATGGGGTGACCGCGGCCGATTACGATGAAGACGGAGATGTCGATATCTATGTTTCCATCGTGGATCGCCTCCATCCGACCGCAACCCGTCCTGCCAACCAGTTTTTCGTCAAACAGGCGGATGGAACCTACATCAATAAAGCCCAGGATCTCGGCGTGCTGGGATTAGGATGGAGCGACGGCGCGACCTTTGCCGATTACGACAACGACGGTGATTTGGACCTGTTCGTCTCCAGCAGCAACGACAGAGTCAGACGAAAGGTCTGTGTTTATCAAAATC
>JAKJDB010000140.1 GCA_022706175.1 Candidatus Zhuqueibacterota bacterium
AAAGATCACCGAAACCATCGCCCGGCTCAAGGCCGGTCAAAACGACCTGATGGCCGCTGTGGAAAAAGCCGAGGTGATCGAGGATCTGTCGCGCCGCGCCAAGTTCATCGCCGACCACATCATTCCCCTGATGACCAAAGTGCGCAAACCCGCGGACGAGCTGGAGAACCTGGTGGCGGACGATCTGTGGCCGCTGCCGAAATACTCAGAGATGCTCTTCATCCTGTGAACGAATGACGCCCGGCTTGATCAGCCGGGCGTTCTGCTTTCCACACCACAGCGCCTTGTCCACTGCGGCCTCCATATCCCCGGTTTCACTCCACACCGCCGCCAGACCGGCGGCAAACGCATCTCCACTGCCGATGGCATTGACCGGGACAACGGCCTCCACCGGCCGGCGGACCACGCGATCTCCCTGTACATACCATACCGGCTGCGCACCATTGGTCAACACCACCTGGATGCCGCTCCGTTGCAGAGCGATCATCTGTTCCATGATTCGCGTTTCAGGCACCGTGGAGCAACCCGGGAAAAAAGTATCCTGAAACTCTTGCCGGTTGGGCTTGATCAGGTCGGGCTTACTGGGCAGCGAATCCATCAGATCCCTGCCGCGATAATCCACAAGGACCTGCACGCCACGCTCCTTGGCCTGACGCACCATCCAGGGCAAAATATCCGCAGCGAATCCAGGGGCCTTGCTGCCGGAGAGGATCACCATACGGGTCCCCGGCAGCAGCTGGAGAAAACGCGCGCGCATTCGCCCGTCCGTGTGCGGCGACACCGGCGGCGCCTCTTCGACGATCTCGGTCGCCGTGTGCGCACTCCGGCTGAGCAGCGTGGTGCAGATGCGAATCTCCGACTCCGAATTCACCCAACTCAGAGCCAGCTCGTCCTGTCTTGTCAATTCGACAAAGTAATCGGCAAGAACACCGCCCAGCTGAGTCAGATGCATCACTTCTTCGCCCAACTGGTGCAGAACGCGGGTGACGTTCACCCCCTTGCCGGAGGCATCCACCCGCAGCGTCAGACATCGGTTCACCTGGTTTTCCTGCAGGCGGTCGAGCTCGCAGGTGCGCTGCAACACAGGATGCAGAGAGACGGTCAGAAAACGCATGTGATCGATTCCATTGAGATTGCACGAGAGGCCGCAGATCCGGTCATCGCCTGTGCAGGTTTTGCCGCAGCAGCCGTTCCATCAGCCGTTTGATAAAGTCGTCCTGCTGGATGTGTACGCCGATCCGGCCGTTGGCCGGCTTGCTTTCATCGATCACCGTGAAACCATTGTCCAACACCCTGACATGAGCCGGACGGGTGACGAACAACTCGGGCCACAACAGCATGCCGACGGCCACCGCATCATAGAGGATCGGGGTTTCCATCTCCCACAGGCTGTACAGCCCGCACAGGGCATTGGTCAACGGGCTCTGACGCATTAAAAGCCGGGTGCGGTTTTTCTCTTCCAGCGCAACAAACGTGGTGATATCCAGACCGGCGTAGGTGATCTCTGCGCCGGCGTCGACGAACGTTCTGGCTGAGGCCACGTCGGCAGCCACGTTCCATTCAGCCGATGGCGCCGGATCCCGGCCATAGCCCATATAAAAAGAACCGAACATGGCGTAGATGGCCTTGGCCTTTTTCAGCGCACCGGCGTCCTTGGCTACCACATCCGCCATGTTGGGCACCGGGCCGGTGGTGATCAGCACGATTTCACCAGGATAACGGTTCAGCATGTGAATGATAAAGTCAGCCGCCGGAGTGCTGACCGGCTTGACTGCAGTAAAGCCCTCTGCCCAATAGTATTGCGGATGATAGGGCGCAGGCTCCCGATCCTTGCCGACTCTATGCGCGGTCTGTCTGCCCACTGCCACAGGTATCGTCTCACAGCCCACCTCATAGAGCATCCTGCAGGCGATTTGAGCGCGCAGGTCTGTCCGGCCATGGTCCAGAGTGATGCCCACCAGTTCGAGCTCTGGACTGGCCAACAACAGGGCCAAAGCAAAGGCATCATCGATATCGTTGCCCAGATCAAAATCGACGATTACTTTTTGCCGCTGCCCAGCCGGCGCGGCACTGTGCGCCAGCGCGGTCATCAGCAACATCATCATGCCTAAAAACTTCATTATTCATCACCTCGTTGTGGTAGCTTCAGCAGAATCTCTGCGTCCGTACAATAGCGGCCATCCCGGCACCAAAAGGGAGCGTCATGTCCCCCCATGATCAGGCCGTCGCACTGCTCCACCAGTTGTTTGCTCGCCACGTGCTGTTTCTCGTTATACCGGGGCGTCAACTCCCGCAATCTGCTTTTCCAGAACAACCGGCTGGCCAGCGCATCGCCGCAGATCAACAGAGAGGGGTTTGCCTCTAGTCGCAGGCCGTACTGTCCGGGGCTGTGACCGGGCAATGGCTGTAACTTGGCAGGATCAGGAAGGTTAGGCTGATCCTCGATCCAGCGGATTTGCTGCGGACTGCCCAACAGGTCATCGCGCCAGTAATGCAGAGCCAGCCATTGGCCTTGCCGGGCCTCCTTCTCCAGCCGATTTTCCCGTACCTCCGGGTAATAGCGCCGGAACACCTCCACCGGGTCATCCGCGTCCATGATCGCATGGCAATAACTCCTGGCGAACTCGTAATCGACCCGACTTACGACCACCTGAGCACGCGTAAACAGTCGATTATTGCCGGCATGATCCGGATGAACATGGGTGTTCACCACCAGATCCACGTCCTCAGGGTTCACTCCAAGCCTGGCCAGCTCGCGCAGCAGATCCGGCTCCCCATTCAATCCGGTGTCGACGATCACCAGCTGATCGGGAAAACGCAGAAGCGCAGCCATTAACGGAATGGGCCGCGCACCGCTCCACAGAGCGGGTGGCATGGACATTCGCAGGGGGTAAAAACGGATCACGCTTTCTCGCGCGCCAGGCGTTCTCTGGCCTCTTCGAACATAGGCTCGGCAAAACTGGAGGGCCAGGTGCGCTCCGCAAAGCTGCGGGTCTGCACGCTTTTTAAAAATCCTTCAAACTGTTTAAAGTAGGAGCCGTAAATATGAAAGCTGTCCACCAGATCAGCATATCGTCCCACCGCTACCGGTTGGCCGATCTTTTTTGCGATTTGTTCCGCCATTCGGCGCTGCAGATCCGTGAAGGCGAAGGCATTCATGTAGGCCGCTTTATAGGCATCCCGCGATCGCCAGTGGGTGTTCATGTTCAAAACCAGTTGACCCTGCTCATCGGCAAGCATGCGGCACCACACGCGCTGCAGGCAGGGCGGATCATCCGTAGGTGGATCCAGCTTGGGATTCCAGGTGATGGCTTGAGCCCGGCGCGTATGCCCGGCCTCACTGAGCTTGTCGATCATATAGTTGATCTGATCCACTACCTGGTTCTCGATTTCGTAGCAAAAAAGCCTTTTATGATACGTGTAGGTCCATTTGCCCTCTTCTGGAGCGATCCAATGGTCGTGCACACCGACCACCACTTCCTGACGATAGATCTCCAGATCTTCCAATCCGCCGGGAAAGGCCCGGTGAATGCGCGGCTCGGCAAAGGGATCATCGCACACCCACATCATGGTGCAATCCTTGCTGGCTGGGTCATCCGGTCTGTCATACTCCGTTTTGATGGCCACACCGTGCTGCCAGCAGGCGAGCACAGCTTTTTCCCATGCTTCTGGCAAAGTCTTTGCTTGAACGAACAAGGTTGGTATGGAGCCGGACATAAACACCTCTCTTGTTAGAATGAAGGAAACTCAGATAGTGTCGTGCGGGAGTAAATTAAAAAGGCGGAAAAATATTTCCGCCTTGCATAATCGAGATCACGTGAGGAACCGCTTATTTAGCTTTGCCTAGGATTTTATAGACGCCTGTTCCGCATTTCTCGCAAGTACCTTTGAGAGCCTCGCGACCATTTTTCATGGTGACCTTCTGCGGGTTCTTTACATCGGTCTTTGCTTTGCACTTTACACAATATGCTTGATCAGCCACAGCCAAGTCCTCCCTTTTGATATCAACCGCCGGAACTATAGTCCCGCCTACTTACATATAAATTTACGGTTTATATTATGTAAAGTCAATTAAAACTTGGTAATTCTTGACTTTTATCGCAAAAAAATTAATTATTCAACAAAGTGAATGCTTTATGATAATTTTCTATTAAATAATATCTTAAATAAGAAAATGCCCGCACACAATCCCAAAACATTGGCGATAAAATCAGCAAAATCGGCAAATCTGCCCGGAATAAGGAGCTGATGCAGCTCATCCAGAGCAGCAAACAACGAGGCGTAAAGCAAAGAGGACCACAGAGCACAGGAGAGCCGTGCTCTGTTTCCTTCTGTTGCAGCCCGTACCCAGAGAAAGCCCAGCACGGCGTAAAAAACAAAATGATAGATTTTATCCTGCAATTTCACGCCCAGAGAGGGCGGCGTCAATTTGGGTAAAGAGGTAAGAATGAGCAGCAAGCTTCCCCAGACGACGGTCGGCAAATACCAGCGAACAAACCGTGATTCCCGCATCAATTTCCTTTGAGTGACATCAGTGCGTCGGCCAACTTGTTGAGAATATCCCCAGCCAACAGGCCGGCTTCGCCGAATTGCCGCTTCGCCGAATCGCCGGCCAATCCATGCACATAGACGCCTGTCAGGGCAGCGTCCAGGCTGTTGAGACCCTGCGCCAGCAGCGAAACGATCAGGCCGGTGAGCACATCACCGGATCCGGCTGTAGCCATACCGGGATTGCCGGTCGAATTGATGTAAAGCCGTCCATCCGGCGCCGCAATGCAGGTGGGACCGCCTTTGAGCACCACCACCGCGTTAAACGTTCTGGCTGCGTGCCGGGCGGCTGAAGCACGATTCAGGGCGATCTCTGCCGTGGAGGTGTTCAGCAGGCGCGCCAGTTCGCCGGGATGAGGCGTAAGTATACGATCCGCCCGGCAATTTTTCAAGGCCTCGATATTGCGGCTGCAGATGTTCAGGCCATCCGCATCCAACACCAGCGGCAGAGTCAGCTGTTCGAGCAGGCTATAGACCAATTGACAGGTCGAAGCCTCCTGTCCGAGACCAGGGCCGATAGCGCAGGCGTTTTGAGCTTTGATACTGCTCAACAGAGCGTTCAACCCCTCTTCGCTCAAGAAGCCCTGATCACGATCCGGCATGGGCCAGAGCACCACTTCAGTCAATTTTGTCGCCATCACCGTATTCAGGCTGGCGGGAAAAGCCAGATAACAGAGTCCGGCGCCGCTGCGCAGGCAGGCAGCGGCGGAGAGTGCCGCAGCGCCGCAGAAGCCAAGAGAACCGGCCACCACCACAGCAGAGCCCACTTGATTCTTATGAGCGTCTCTGCGCCGCAGCGGCAATCTGGCAGCGGCATCCGCTGCTTCGACCAGCCACTGATCTGCCGGCAGGGCCTGTAGAGCCTGTGGTGGCAGGCTGATGTCCACCACTTTGATCTCGCCGCACCACTCTCTGGCCGGAGGCCAAAGCAGGCCTGATTTGAGCAGAGCCATGGTACAGGTCACATCCGCTTTGACCGCCGGGCCTTCTACCGCACCGGTCTCTCCATTCACGCCTGTGGGGATATCGATGGCCAATACCGGCGCGTCCAGCTGATTGATGAACTCCACGGCCTGAGCAAAGGCGCCTGTGACCGGTGTTTTCGCCCCAGTGCCCAACAGGGCATCGATGATCAACCCCGGCTTCTTCAGTTCGGCCGGCTGTGGAAGGCCAAAGTGGAGCTTTAGATCCAATTTCTGCAAAATCTGCAGATTGACCAGGCTATCCCCTTTTATTTTGTCCCGATCAGCCAGAATAAACAGTTCGACCTCATACCCCCAATTGATCAGGTGGCGGGCCACCACATAGCCGTCGCCGCCGTTGTTGCCCGGGCCGCAAAAGAAATGCACCAGCCGGTTCCCGGACGGTGCGGCCATTTGCGCGGCGATATCGGCAATGCCGCGGCCTGCGTTTTCCATCAGGATCAGGCCGGGAATGGAGAGGGTCTCCATGGCGAAACGGTCCAAACCGGCCATCTGCTGGGGGGTTACGATGTGCTGCACATAGGCCTCATTTTATGGTTTTTTGTCCGCATCCGGGGCGTCGAGGATCACCACTGCCACCGCCGAGTGATCACTGTGGCTCAAACTGACCAGAATGCGAAAGCGAGCTAGGCAGTCGGCCAGGGGGCCATGGAGCTTGAGTGAAGGTTTGCCGGTCTCTGCGTTGACCACTTGCACCCTCTGCCAGGTGAAAAGGCGGTATTGCTCCGGGTCCAGGCACTTGATGAACGCCTCCTTGGCGGCAAAGCGCACCGCCATAGAGGGCAGAGCGACGGCCTTGCCCCGGCAATGCTCGATCTCTGCCGGCGTCAAAATCCTTTCCAGCAGGCGATCGCCCCAACGCTCAACCGCTGTTTTAAACCGGTCCAGATCAACGACGTCGATGCCGACGGCCTGGGTCATTCTGCTCCCTTTCGGCTATTTCAATTTAAAGTACTATTTATCGTTTTTTTATGCAACAACTTTTCCTTGTATCTGAAAATATTTAAAGGTAATTTATGGATTGATTCGAAAAATGTTCTCATCACAGGAAGGAAACATGAAACGCATCCTTGTCACCAGCGCACTGCCCTATGCCAATGGCCCCATCCATCTGGGCCATCTGGCCGGCGCCTATCTGCCCGCGGACGTCTATGTTCGTTACCAGCGCATGAAGAAACGCGATGTGCTGTACATCTGCGGCACAGATGAACACGGCGTGCCCATTGCCATCGCTGCGGAAAAGCAGGGCATCACTCCTCAACAGCTGGTTGATCGCTACTATGCCGATCATCTGGACACCTTTACCCGGTTTGGCATGAGCTTTGATAACTTTTCGCGCA
>JAKJDB010000141.1 GCA_022706175.1 Candidatus Zhuqueibacterota bacterium
GAACCGCCAGGCTCGATCCGACTGATCCGGTCCTTCAGGCGGGTGCACGATGACATGACGAAGGTGCAGGGCTTGGCGATAACGGTTCACCAGGGTGATCAGTTCGTCGATCTCCGGGGCATGATCCTCGCAGGCGAGATCAAAGCCGTCTTCGTGATAGTAGGGCAGATGAAAGGCTGCGGTCATGCCTTTCAGCTTGCGGCTGAGGTGATCGGCGTCGGCGAGGCTGCGGCGGTTGAGCTCGATAAAGGCGATGCCCATGGCCCGCATGGTGGCGATGATCAACGGGGAGGTCAGCCCCTGGAATGGCTCTATGGTATAACCGACGAGAGGGTGTTTCTTCAATGCAGTGCCTTTGATCGCTTAATAAGAGAATACCGGCTTGGTCAGGAAGGCTTGCAGGATCACGAACAGCCAGTTAAGCAACAGGACGGCCGCTAGGGCGTAACGCCTGATGTCGTTTTCGCGTTGATTCAGCACCAGCCGGCTGCTTTTACCGAACAGCGCACCGATGATGGAATTGAAGCCCCAGGCCGCCAAGGCCAGATAGAGAATAAAAAAAAGGGGATTGGCCAAAAAAGCATCTTTGAACTCGAGCCGGCTCAGGAACATGCCGCAATGCGTGGCGCCGCAGGCCGGACATGGAAGGCCTGTCCAGGTCCTGAGCAGACAGGGCGGCATCAGCCTGTCCAGGTCAGGGACAAAAAAAGCCAGAGACCAGCCAACGCCTCCGATGAGCAGGTAAGCCAGGCCAGTTCCGCATTCTTTTTTAGTGCAGGGGCGAATCTCTAATTTCATAAATCGGCAAGAGAATGCTATCAATCTAAAGTTAAGATGTCGAACCGTGAAAAGCAAGCGCTAAAACCGACGACCGGCGGCGCCGGCGTTCTTTCTGCGGCCGGCGGACTCATGACCCGGCCTAAACGGTCCGTTGGCGCGGCTTTTCTATTGCAATCATCATTTTTTTTGTTTACTTTTCAATTTATGCACTTATTCATCATGATAGGGAAGGTATGAAAAAGATACAATGCGTTGTTCTCGGCGCCACCGGCGTGGTGGGCCAACATTTTCTACGCCTTCTGGCCAACCATCCGTTGTTCCAGGTGGCTGCGGTGTGCGCCAGCGAAGGTCGGATCGGCCAGCGGCTGGGCGATGTCAATGCTCTGATTCCGGAAGGGATTCCTGCAGAGTCAGCAGACCTTCGCTTTTCCGCCATGGATGCGAAATCACTGGCCGGCCTGAAGGTGCAGGTGGCGTTCTCCGCGCTGCCCACCGATGTAGCCAAAGAGGTTGAGAAAGAACTCGCTGCGGCCGGCATTCATGTTTTTTCCAACGCCGGGGCGTATCGTATGGATGAACGCGTCCCCATTTTAATTCCAGAGGTCAATCATCCTCATCTGGCGCTGGCCCGCGAACAGCTGCAACACAGCAAGGGGTTTATCATCACCAACGCCAACTGCACCACCACGGGTCTGACCCTGGCCCTATTGCCGATTTTACCCTTTGGTATACGCAAGCTGGTGGTGGCCAGCTATCAGGCCATATCCGGCGCCGGTTATCCGGGCGTGCCCGCTCTGGATATCAGCGGCAACGTCATCCCCTATATTGACGGGGAGGAGGCCAAAGTGCGCAAAGAGGTGGCCAAGATTTTCGGTCGCATCGAGGAAACGACGATAGTGCCGATGGACTGGCAGGTCTATGCCCATTGTGTGCGCGTCCCCACGCTGGTCGGCCATTTGCTCTCCGTGCATGTGGAGGTGGAGAACGAGCCGACGCTGGACCAGGTGCAGGCCTGCTTTGAAAATTTTCAGCCCGATCGGCCGGTGCAGGGCCTGCCCACGGCGCCGATCAAGCCCGTGGTGCTGATGCATGAAAAGAACCGACCTCAGCCCAGCCGCGATGTGATGCTGGGCGATCCCGTGCGCGCACAGGGGATGACGGTGGCGGTGGGGCGGCTGGAGGTGGAGAAACACGTCATCAGAATGATCGCGCTTTCCAACAATCTTATTCGCGGTGCAGCGGGAGGATCGGTGCTCAACGCCGAGCTGGCGTTGCGCGAGGGCTTGCTATGATCGTGATGAAAATCGGCGGCTCTTCCCTGCGCAGCATCGAATCGCTGCAGCAGGTGACGGAGATCATTCGTATGGCGCCGGATGCGCAAAAGATCGTCGTGTTGTCTGCAGTGAGCGGCGTGACCGACCATCTGATCAAAAGCGTCCGTGAAGCCCTGCAGACCGAGCGGCGGATTCGTCCATTGCTGGACTATCTGCGGGAGCTGCATCGTGAACTGGTGATGGCGGTCGTCACCGACAACTCTTTGCGCCATCACACACTGGACGAAATCGAGTATCTGCTGTCCCGATTGGAAAAGCTGTTGTACGGCGTCGCCTACACCGGCGAATGCACGCGCCGCACTCGAGACCTCATCATCTCCATGGGCGAGCGTTTGGCGGTGCAGCTGCTGGCCGGCTGCGTGTCCAGCCGTGGGGTGGAGGCCTTGGCGCTGGACGCGGACAAGATCGACATCGTCGCGCACGGCGAGTTCGGCTACGGCAATGCCGATCTCGAGTCCACCGCCCGCCTGCTGCCGGGGCATCTGAATGAACCTCTGCAGCGATCCGCCGTTCCGATCATCACTGGTTTTTTCGGCCGCACGAGCGAAGGGCACACCATCACCTTTGGCCGTGGCGGCACTGATTACAGCGCGGCGGTGGTGGCCTATGCCATGGACAGCCGGGAACTGCAAATCTGGAAGGATGTGGACGGCTTTTTAACCGCTGCGCCGGACATGGTGCCAACCGCCAAACCGCTCGAGTATCTGGCCTACGAGGAGGCGGCGGAGCTCTCCTATTTCGGCGCTTCCATTCTGCATCCGCGCACGGTGGAACCGCTGGCGAAAAAGCGCATTCCGGCTGTGATCAAAAACACCTACAGCCCCGATGTCGCCGGCACCATCGTCGGGCCGGACAAGCATCAAAAGGACGAGGTGATCAAGAGTGTGGTGGCCAACCGCAAGATCGGGGCGCTGCGCATCCATGGCGCCAGTCTCGGCCAGCAACTGGGATTCCTCAAGCAGGTGGTCTCGGCGTTGAGTGAAGCGGAGATCAACATCATCTCGGTGATCACCGCGCAGACCGCGGTGAATTTTCTGTTGAACAAGAACGACATTCCGCTCAGCCGGCGCATCATCGAGAATTTGAAAATACCTTATGTCGATCATCTGGAGCCGCTGACGGACGTGGCGTTGATCGGCGTGGTGGGCGAAGGCCTGGTCGAAACCCGCGGCCTGGCTGCGCGCGTCTTTACTTCGGTGGCCGCGGCCGGCGCCAACGTGGAGATGATCACCTCCGGCGCCTCCAAAGTTGCGCAGTATTTTGTCATCAAGGAAAATTTTCTTCAGCAGACGGTCCAGGCGGTGCATGCCGAATTTTTCGGCGCTCCATGACGCCGCAGGTCGTGCCGAGGCTCGACGAACCGGTGCGCGGCTTTCGATCTGAATCTGCATTCATGAACCGCTCTTGCGAGCGCAAAGACAGGAGTTGTTATGTCATCCATCCCATTGCCCGTCTTGATTCACGGCGTCACCGGACGCATGGGGCAGATCGCCTTGAAAGCCCTGCAGCACATCGGCCGTGAAGGCTGGTCCCGCCTGGGCGATCAGATCATTCAACCGGTGCCCATCGCCGTGGCGCGCAATGCGCAAAAACTGGAAAAAGTGGCGCGAGAAAAAGGCTGCGACCGGTATTATACCGATCTGGACCAGGCCTATGAAGAGGCGCGCAAGATCAATCCGCAGCACCAGCTGTATCACAACACGCTGTCCACCGGCATCCGCAAGGAACAGATGCTGGCGGTGTTGCCGTCTTTGGATCCCAAAACCACTGCGGTCTATATGGAAAAACCCCTGGCCGCCAATTATGCCGACGGCTTTGCCATTGTCGACGCACTGGAGAAAAAAGGGTTTCATCACGGCGTTGTCCATCACATGCTGGCCACCCCCGGCCTGTTAAAGGCCAGGGAGCTGATGCCCCGGATCAAACCGCTGCATTGCCAGATGCTCTTTGGCTATGAGGTGGGCGCCGGCTTTAGCGACAACAAAGAGTTCTCCGGCCAGCGACCGGATTTCAACTGGAAGTTCAAGGAGGCCGGCGGCGGTATCATTTTGGACATGTGCCATGAGGGCTACCTGTCGAATGCGCTGTTCGGCGCCACCCGACGACTCAGCGCTGTGGCCCGTCTGCTGACGCCGAAGCGCCTGAGCACCGACGGCCACACCGTGATCGATTGCGATGTCGAAGACTTTGCCGCCTTGCGCCGGGAGCATGAAAGCGGGGTGGTCAATACCTCTATCTGGACCTGGTTCCGCCGGGTGAATTCTGAATTTGGTCCTCTGGAGATTACAGTGGAAGGGGAGAACGGTACCCTGGTGTTCGGGCTGTACGGATTAAAGGTGCAGTGGAAAGAGGGCGCGCCGGCCAATCGCTGGGAGCGTTCGGTGGTTGGGGAAAAGACAGAGTGGCGCGATTATTGGCAGACGATTGATTTGACCTATCGGGACCCCTTTGCCCTGGAGTTGTCGGATTATCTGCAGACCATTTTCACCGGCGAGATCTATGCCAAGAACGCCATCCCGGCCCTGAACATCCTCGGGGAAGTTGAAGCACTGTATGAGAGCGCGGCCAATGAGGGGGCGGTTATTCCCAGTGAGCAGTTCTTGCGCTATCCCAAGGAGGTCCCCAAGGGCTGGCAGCCGGAACGGCTGCAGGGAAAATTGACACTGGTGAAATAGACGGTTGAGAGGTGAGGGGGGTGCGACGGCTTTGGCGGCCGTCGCTGAATCATCCTTTGGTGGTCAGATCCTTGGCCCAGAGGGCGAGGACGATGCCGACAAAGAGCGCGATCGCCACACCCCATAAAAAACCATCCCCCCAGTCCGTGCCTTTGTATTCGCCGAAGCGTCTGCGCAGAAAACCGTCGGCATCCATCGCCTCGAGGTAGCTGATCCCCTTGCCCACGTAAAGAACCCAGGTTTTGAAAAAAAGAAAAGAAAAGAGGGCGAGGACGAACTTACGGAAGAGAGCGATCAACGGCCAGGTGTAGCGAATGAGCACCATCCAGACCAGCAGGGTTCCGAAGGTTAAAAAGAACTCGAAATTTTTCAGAATGATCTGCTTGATTTCAGGGGACATGGGTCTACCTCGAGACAGGCTCGGTTAGGATTGGGTCGCGCCGGTCCTGCCGGGTCTAGTCATCTGCTTGTTTCTTCGATCCTGCCGATTTAAACTCATCAAACGTCAGCCGCACATCGATGTTGAAATAGCGGTAGAGATCCGCCAGCATGGCAGCGCTGTCATCCTCCTTGGGCCGGCAAACCAGGGTCAGACCGGCGTACTCGGTCTTGACCGTGTCGTTCTCCTCCCCCTTGCCGATCTTGACTTTTTTCTGTTTGATGGCAAAGGGTCGAACCGTCACCGCCGGAAGTTCGTACTCTTCGCCGGTGAGGTTGTCCATCACCGACGCCCGCACCAGGCCGCGCACCATGCTGCGGAACAGCTCGCTGACCTGCTTGCTGTCGTCCAGTTCCGCTTCCACTTGCAGGATCACCTGATGGATGATTTGATCGTTTTCGTCTTTGTCCTCAGCCGGCCAGTACCGCTTGATAATGGCCTTGTCTAGCACCAGCATGTTCGACTCCTGTCTATAATAAATGAACTTACTCAATTCTAGCCTGGAAATCAAGCGTCTTTTTTCGATCCGCGGTATGCCTGAAAGCCGCCCGCGGCGCGCCCAGGCTCAAAAATAGAGCTTGACAGAGAAACTATATTTTCTTAAAATATTCCGTTCATCATTTGCTCGCCGTCCCTCGGGACCGGGCCGCACAAAGGAGGAGAGACGTTATGCTCGTACGCGTTAAAATCGAACGCGTTACTTTGGATACTGCCACCAGTCGATTTGTGGTCATCTTGAAGGATGAAAAACAGAATCGTTGGCTTCCTATTGTCGTCGGTTCGACCGAGGCGCAAGCCATTGCCCTGCAACTTGAGAACATCGCGCCGCCACGGCCGCTGACCCACGATCTGATTCGCAATCTGCTGGATGTCATTCAGGTACGCGTGACGCGGGTCGTGGTCAACGACCTGCGTGAAAACACTTATTACGCCCTGATCAATCTGCTGCTGGACAATGAGAGCAAGGACATCGACGCCCGTCCCAGCGACGCCATCGCCGTGGCGCTGCGCATGAAGGCGCCCATCTATGTGGAGGATGAGGTGATGCGCAAAGCCGCTATTGTGGAAGGTGAAACGCCGATCATCGACATCGACGACGATGTCACTGAAGGCGACCGCTTGGAGCAACTGAACATCGAGCTCAATAACGCGGTGCAGGACGAGCGCTACGAAGAGGCCGCCCGCATCCGCGATGAGATAAAAAAAGTCAAGGCCAGTTTTCGCGAGAAAACCAGCTCCTGACGGTTTTCCGCCTCATGGAGGTTTGGTCGACATTCCCCCTTCGTGTGCGGCTTTCCGGCCTCCTGCGGGAGGCTTTTTTTTGTTCCCAGGAAGGAGATTCTCAATGGCATCGGGCCGGGCCGCACGTTCACCATGGTCGTTCATCCCCACACTCTACTTTGCTCAGGGCATCCCCTACGTGCTCGTCAACACGGTCTCGGTGATCATGTACAAGAAAATGGGCGTCTCCAACCAGGTGATCGGCCTGACCAGCATCCTCTATCTGCCCTGGGTGATCAAAATGCTCTGGGGACCCTTTGTCGATTCCTATTCCACCAAGCGGAAATGGATTCTGCTCACCCAGAGCGCGTTGGCGGTCCTGTTTCTCATCATCGCTCTGTCCACCAACCT
>JAKJDB010000142.1 GCA_022706175.1 Candidatus Zhuqueibacterota bacterium
TCAAAGCGCGGCATGAGAGCATTCGTGGATTGGTGAGCTCTCACTGGCGGGTGGAGGGCGACCAGTTCACCCTCGAGGTGTCGATTCCGGCCAATTGCAGCGCGACCATCCATGTGCCTGCAAAATCTGTTCAGTCCGTACAAGAGAGCGGTAAACCGGTACAGAACCGCAAAGAGATCATTTTTGAACGCATAGAGAACAACCATGTTGTTTTACGGGTGGGCTCGGGCGAGTATCGCTTTATCTCTGCAGGCATCTCCGAGGTGTTGGACCCGGTCTTTGTCGCCAATCCGGTCATTACGCCGGCTGATACCTTTATTCAGCGGCCGGATAAAGCCGTTGTGCGCATGGAGAGCGAAACCAGGGGCGCTGAAATTCATTACACGCTGGACGGCAGCCGGCCGACGGAGACGAGCAGCCGTTATACTCAGCCGATCGTGGTGGAGGAAAACGCGGCGATCATGGCCAGAGCTTTCAAGCCGGGCAGCCGTCCCAGCTTTAGCAGCGAATCCCACATCCACTTTGTCGATCCCAAAACGAACGGCCTGCGTTATCAGCTGTACGAGGGCCAATGGACCGCTCTGCCCGACCTGTCCGGATTGAGCCCGCAGGCGACCGGGATCGCCTTTGGCTTTGACCCGGACAAGCTGCCGGTTCCCCGTTTCGATTTTGCCCTCGCTTTTGATGGTTTTCTCGCTGTCGAGCAGTCCGGCTGGTATACTTTTTATACAAAATCCAACGACGGCAGCCGTCTGTACATCGATGGAAAGATGGTCGTCGATAACGACCTGGAACATCTGGTGCAGGAGAAGAGTGGAAAGCTGTTTCTGACGGCAGGCCGGCATCCGTTGCGCGCGGTTTATTTCCAATCGGGCGGCGCCAGGGCTTTGCAGGTGCTGTATGAGGGACCGGGTATCAACAAGACCGTCCTTTCGCCGGTCAAACTGTTTCAGCATCAAACAGACTAGGCGGTCAGCGAGGAAAGAACGATTCGCGAGTCTTTAAGTAAAAAGGAAACCAGGTATGATCGCTTTGTTTCGCTTCCGCCGGCTTGCGATTCTGACCGCCGGCCTTTTCACCTTTGCCTGCACGTCGGATAAAAGCGCTTTCACCGACCAGGCTCTTCGAACCATACCGGAAAGGATCCCCTATTCGGCGGAGTATAAAAACCATCTTCAGGGGATGACGACGGATTATCAGCGCTCTCTTTACTGGTCGCACACCACGGTGCTGGTGAAAACAGACCTTAAAGGCGTTGTGCTAAAATCCGTCAGTGTTCCCGACCATCATGGAGATCTGGCCTATCATCAGGGCAAGCTCTATGTGGCTGTGAACCTGGGACAGTTTAATGAAAAGCCCGGACTGGCTGATTCCTGGATCTATGTCTATGAGGCCGGGGATCTGCGCTTTGTGGAGAAATATCCGGTGCCTGAGGTGGTCCATGGCGCCGGCGGCATCGCCATTCATAAGGACCAGTTCATGGTTGTGGGCGGTCTGCCCCGGCTTGCCGGCTATGAAAAAAACTTTGTCTATGAATACGATGCCCGTTTTAATCTGAAAAAAATCCACGAACTCGAGAGCGGCCCTACCCGGCTGGGGATTCAGACCGCGGCGTGGTTCAAAGGGTTCTGGTATTTCGGCTGTTATGCATCGGAAGCGCATCCCGATGGCGTGGTGCTCAAGGCTGAGATGGCGGCCAACGGTTATCTGCAGCTGGTAGACAGCTACGGAATGGATATGTCCTATGGCCTCATCGGCCTCCAGGCAAACCGGTTCCTGTGTTCAAACAGCGCGATCAACCATGCGGCCGCCATCCTCGAACTGAAGCACTGAGGTCCGGTACATCGTTATTTGTTTTTGCACACTGCCACGATGTGGTCGGAGGGCAACTCGCCGGTTTGCAGCAAAAGATCCTCCACTTCAAAAAAGAGAGCCAGCCATTTTTCCGCCTCCGGATCGCCGGGGAGGAAATGATGGGCGATCTCGTAGAGCAGCAGATGCAGCACCGTGCCGCCGTATTCCTTCATCTCGACGATGTCGAAATGGATTGCCAGTTGGGAAAGGATGTTTGAAGATTCCACTGCTTCGGATGGATCGTTATAATGCATTCTCCACCGGCTCGGCCTGAACACCTCTTTTTTTATTTCCGCGCTGTCCCACTTGGTTTTATATTTTTCCGGCAGAATCCGCAGCAGGCTGTTGACCACGGTCAGCTGCCGGTCGGTCCATTGAAAGCGGCTGGGGCCGACGAACTCGTGCAGGATGAACAGTCCGTCGGGCTTGAGAGAGCGGCTGATCGTCCTCAGAACCGTTTCGAGGGGGGAGAAATGGTGCAGGCTCTGTTCCACCAGGACCACGTCGTAGGCGTTGTCAGCGATCCGCATTTTATACATATCGCCGACGGCATAATGAAGGATGTCATTCCATCCCTGTTGTTCGGCCACCTGAGCGGCCCGGGCGATTCTGGGCGCCGAGAGGTCGTAGGCATCGATGCGGGAAAAACGGCCGCACTCTGCCCAGCGGATCTCCGCCGCTCAGGTTCCACAGCCCAGCGAAAGCGCGGTCACGGTTCGGCCGGCCAGGTATTTCTCCGCGATATAGCGATAGCTCGTGACCCGGCTGTCGCCGGTGATCAGCCTATTCCAACGGGATTGAACTTGCGGGAGGTCCCACCAGTTGATCGGCGGAGCGTCGGTATGCGACCAGGCGGTCATCACTTTTTGCCGTTGGCTCTGCAACAGCCGCGATGCCAGTCTACGGGCAACCCGCCGGCCTTTGATGAATAGATCAATAACGTCGTGACGGTTGATCAAGTTTCTGAACATGTATTTTTACGATGCTCCATATTTCAAGCAACACCCGGTTGCCGGATGAGAGTGACCCTTTCCGGCTGCAAAGGTCTTTATTCAGGATTCATCTGCATGTGATTGAGATCCAGCGGCCTGCCGGATTCGTCGCACACTCTGAGACAAGCCTGCCAATTTCCACCCTGGTTGGGCACCTTGAGCAGAATCTGATTCTTGCCTTTTTTCAGTTTGGTCGGTACAACATCCTCATCGATAGTCAGCGTGCGCGGAATCATATTCTCGTGTATCTTGTCGCCGTTGAGCCACAGCGCGATGCCATCGTTGCTGCCGGCTTTCAGGATGACCGGTTGATCCTGAGGTACGGTGATCTCGGCCCAGGCGTAAGCGGCCGCCTGTCTTTTGCCGAACAGGTCAGCAAAAGGAATCAGCGGGTACAAGCCCGCCGGTTTGACCTTTTGCCACCTCGCGGTGAGCGAATCGAACAGCTGTACCTGGGAAACATCGATTCGGCGCTCCGGGAAATAGGCGGTTTTTTCCGCCTGGTTGTTCAGATTGGGAAAGGGACCGGCGATCCACCAGTGGTTGATGAATCCCGCCTGCCGGCTGGCTGCCTCTAACGATGCGGCATCCCATTTTTCACCCGCTGCCTCCATCGCCTTGAGCACGCGATCGACCGCATAAGGATGTGGGGAAAAAGGCGCTGCCGCTGCGAGCCACTCTTTGGCTAAGGCGCTGTTTTTCTCTCTGGCTTTTTGAAAAGCGGCGGCCAGAATACAGGTGGAAGCCGCCTCCATCAGGGCCGGTTCCTGGAGCAGGGGCTTGACCTCCGGCAGCAGGGCGGCCGGATTGTTGCGCGACAGGCGGTACAGCAGCTGTTTCTGGTTCAGCACACCGATGGGTTCTGTCAACAGTCGTTGCAGCAGCTGGCCGCACAGCGTTTGGCCCGGTTCGAGTTTGTCCGCCAGCAGCAGCAACGCCTGAGCGGCGGCCCTGCGTTCGAGTTCACGGCCGCCGATTAGCGCGGTGCGCAACAGCGCCCCATCGTCCTTGCCGGTTGAGCCGGCCAGGAAGGAGGCGATGGTTTTTTGGGCCTGGTCTTTGTCCGCTTGAATGGCCGTGACCAGGAATTTCAACCACACTGAAGGCGGCTCCGCCAGGGTCAGGTAAAGAGGGCGTTGTGCGAGGGTTAATGAATTGGCGTTCATCTCCTGCACGGCGCCGTCCTGATCCACGGCCGTGCCGATGCGCATGTTCGCGCCAAGATCCAATGGATGAGGATCAGCGATGGTCCATGCGGCCAACTGGATCCCATCGTTTTGTGTGAACAGCAGCACAAAGTCGTTTTCATCGGTGACGTTGATCCGTCCTTGCGGCATCCAACCGTTCAGCTGCGTGGTCAGGGTCTTCATGGCCGTATAGGCCGGTTTGGCCGCATACTCCCAGGTGACGGTGCCAAAGTGATGCTCGATTTCTTTCGCATCCTGGCCGTCGTCGTGCCAATCGTACCAGATGCTGACAGGTACGCCTGCCGCCATATTGCCGAGCCATTGCCGTGCCAGATAGTTGCCCTGCCGCAGCGGCGAAAGCGTGGTGGCCGAATAACCCCATTCGCCGCTTAGAATCGGAATTCGCTTGCCGGCCGGTGTGTAGGATGCAATCACTGTTTTCAGCAGTTCATATTCCGGCAGAGCGGATTCCGGGCCAAGCCGGGCGTTGCGATAGGGGTGGACGCTGACGCCGTCGACGAGCTCCAGCAATCCCCTGTCAAAACAGGATTCGAGAAAAGCGAAATCAAAGCCCGAGACCGCGGGCGCGACGATGCAGGCGTCATGGTCATGCTGCCGGATCGCCGGCGTGACGGTCCGGCACCAGGCCATGTAATCATCCACATTGGACTGCGGCGTCCAGAAATGATCCAGGTTGGGTTCGTTCCACAACTCCCAGATGATCCCTTTATCCGCGTAGCGGCCGGCGAGAGCGGAACAGAACCGGGCATAGGCCTGGCGGCCGGCCTCTGAGAAGGGCGCCCGCCCTTCATCGTAGAGGGGGTTGCCATAGTTGATGATGAACAGCAGGCGGATTTTGCGTTGATCCAGCTTTTCGATCAACTGATCGATGGCGCGGAAATGGTATTCGCCGCTGCTCTTTTCAACCGCAGCCCAAGAGACATCCATGCGAACGATGCCGATGCCGGCCCGCTCGATCATCTGCCAATCTTTTTCACCGCCCTGATAGAAATGGATGTTGACGCCGACGCCCTGGGGCACTGTGCGCATTTGCACCTGCGGGTGCGGTTGCGGCGTCGCCGTCGATTCTTCCCGACAGCTCGCCATCACCAGCACAAGAGACAGCCACACGCTGACTGCTTTTTTTACCATGATCCGCCTCAGAGAGAGTCCACGGGGGCGACTTGCAGCCGTTCCCATTGAAAGAGTCCGTCCACTAGATGTAATGATTAAATCGGTTCGCTGTTATCAGCGGAAATATAAGCCGCGCTTTTAATAAGAACAAATGATTTTTTATTTCCGCAACAACGTGTGTATCTCTATGTCAGGCAGGTGTCAAGCGGAATCTATCTCAGCATGGATACACGGGACATTCGCATCACCGACCGCCTCCTCTTTCCCCCACCGGCAAGAGTCGGATGAAGACGGCGATTATCGCTGGCGCCGGAACGTCGGCAATGGCTGTGTCGGGTCATACCATTCCGGTCATGAAAGAGATGGAACGGGAAAAGGGGTGTCCATGCATCCGTGCGGTTAATAGTCGATGCGGAAATCGCGGTAATGGCTGGGCGTGCAGGAGATAAAAGTCACTGATTCCACAAAGCCCCATCCCGGACCTTTATGGCACCATTGAAGAAAAGCATCCAGCTGTTGTTCCAGGCCCTCTGCCTCGATATAGACCCGTCCATCCGGCAAGTTTCTTACCAGACCGGTGATGCCTAGGCTTTGCGCCTGATGAACGGCGCTCCAGCGGAATCCAACGCCCTGAACCCGTCCTGATACATGGATTTTGTACAATCGTTTCTGTTCCATTATGCCTTGCAATCAACAAACCCTTGACAAACGCAGTACTTTTAGACTATATTAAAGCATCCTGCTTCCACCATAGCGGCCTGCGCCGAAGGCCGGCCGGCTACCGGCCCTAAAAGCACTGGACGCATTTATGAAACGGACCCTTTTATGACCCATTCCAGGCGGATGACTCGAGTTCTTGCTTGTCTGTTTTTTTTTCTGCTGCTCGCCAACCTTTATCTGTTTCTGACCCGTGAATGGGAAAGCTCCTTTTATCCTACATCCTATGCAACATTATACTATCCTGCCGATATTCCGACCATCCGCAAATGGAAAGTCGTGGATCGCAACCATCTTCAGCTGTTTCTTTATGGCAAAACGCGAGTGACAGAATGGCAAGTCTACACCGACGGCGGCCGGCCCCAGCGCGCCCTCGGCATGTCGCCATCCTTTCAAGTGGATACAACCTTCGCCCAGTTGCACGCTTATCGTCTTGTGCCTGTTCCACCGGACGCCTGTCCGGCCGTGGAAATTACCATGCAGTTCTATTCGCGCGAGTTCTACGGCTCCCTGGGCATGCGCCGCAGCACCGATGCCTATATCGTACGCTCCAACGTCCCCTGCGGCGAGTTCCGCCAATACGCCCTTCAAGACTGGGTGGATGACTATGCGTATGTCGGCCGGCAGGGGCTTGACGAGACGGACCGGCTGCTGCGTGAGGAGGTGGGCATTAGGGAAGGTGATTCAACGTTTGTGCGCATGGAAAAGCTTGCCCGCTATCTGCGCATCAAGCTCAAGGATGCCCGCGGCGTGCCCAAGGACGATGAACGCTGGATGAACCCGTGGGTGCTTTATCAGGAGATGGCAGGAGGCACAGGCAAAGGGTGGTGCACCCAGCACGCGCAGATCTATGTCTATTGGGCGAACCGCGCCGGCATACCGACGCGATTCGTGTTCGGCGCCCGCACGGAGGATAATTCCATTGTCTACACCGGGCATGCGTTCGCCGAATCTTTTATCAAAGAACAGAAT
>JAKJDB010000143.1 GCA_022706175.1 Candidatus Zhuqueibacterota bacterium
GATATCAGACGGGATCCCTGGGGCATTCCTCATATTTACAGCCAAACCGATCATGATCTTTTTTTCGCCGTCGGCTTTGCCCAGGCCCAGGACCGCCTTTTTCAAATGGACCTGTTCCGTCGCGCCGCCTGCGGCACACTGTCAGAGATATTCGGCGAGCGTACGGCGCCGCTGGATGAGTGGAGCCGGACCATGGGGCTGGCGCCGCTCAGCGATCGTTTGCTGGCCGCCCTGCCCCTGGAATCCCGCCGCCTGCTCGAGTCCTACAGCGCCGGCGTCAACGCCTGGCTGCTGTGCGATCCGCCGCAACCCCTCGAATGCGCCCTGCTGCAGTACCGCGTCCAGCCCTGGCAACCCAAGGAAAGTTTGGCTGTGTTAAGGTTGTTCGGATGGCTGCTCAGCATGGGCTGGCATGTGGATCCAGTGCTGGGTGAAATCATAGAAAAGGTGGGCGGAGAAAAAATGCAGCGCCTTTATGGAGCCACACCGGCTGCAATAGATCCGGCCGCGGCACAAGCTCTGGCCGGACTGGCGCCGCTGTTCCATGAGATTTTGGGATTTGTGCCCAATGGCGTCGGCAGCAATGGCTGGGCGGTCTCCGGGTTTCGCAGCAGCAGCAGCGCCCCTCTTCTGGCCAACGACACCCATCTGCCCTTTATCACCCCCTCGGTGTATTATCTGCTGCATCTGTCCTCTCCCGGCTTTCAGACAGTGGGCGCCTCTTTCCCCGGGTTGCCCGGCATCGTGGTGGGGCGCAACCGACACATCGCTTGGGGCGTGACCCACGGCATGATCGACGATTTTGACTTTTACCAGCTCGCCGCAGACAGCCTGGACCCTGAAAAATTTTTTTACAATGGTCAGGCCTTGTCGTATACTTTTCGCGAAGAACGTGTGGCGGTCAAGGACGCAGCGGAAAAAAGGATTCGCATCCGTTCGACGCCATGGGGGCCGGTGATGCCGGCCACCACCTTTGCCCAACGTCCCCTGGCCATGCAGTGGTCCGGCTTTGCGTTGAGCGATGAGTGGACGGCTTTTGTGAAAATGATGACGGCTACGAATTGCCACGAATTCCGTAACGCCCTGAGCACCTGCAAAACACCGGGCGAACATTTTATCTATGCCGACCGTTCGGGGCATATCGGCAGTCAGCTCGCTGCCGCAGTACCGCAGCGCAGTTATGCCGCCTCTTTTTCTCCAGCGCCCGACTCTTTAGCACAACGACGCTGGCTCAGCGATGTGCCGTTCACCAGTCTACCGTCGCAGGCAGACCCGGTCTCCGGCTATGTGGTTCATGCCAATCAGCAGCTCGGCCGCAGCAGCGATCCGTTTTTCCTCTATGGCTACTGGGAGCCGCCTTATCGCTATCAACGCATTGTCGATCGTCTGGACAGTCTGCCGCGCCTTTCACTCAACGACATGAAGACGCTGCAGAACGATCTTTATAACGGCCACGCCGCTTGGTTCGTGCCCCAGGTCATCGCTTCGCTCTCCGGTTATTCCGCGCAACCCGATTCTCCAGAGCATCTGGCTAAAGAACTGCTGGATGGTTGGGATTATCAGCAGACGCAGGAGAGCATCGCCGCACTGATCTATGAGATGACCTACCTGCAGGTTTTCCGCAACACCCTGGCCGATGAGCTGGGGGAAGATCTGCTCGGCCGTTTTCTGGCCTTGCCGCATGTCAACGTCGCGCTTATGGATGGATTGATCGCACGCAATGATTCCTCCTGGTTTGATAATGTCTACACGCCGGAGAAGGAGACATGCCGGGATGTTTTGGCAAAGAGCTTTTTCAGCGCGGTTGATTCATTAAAGAGACAGCGCGGTGATAATCTGGGCGACTGGAGTTGGGGCGCAGTACACACGTTGTCAGGCTTTCATCCATTTGCCCTGCATCCGGTGATCGGCCGGTTTTTTGCTTTCCCGGAGATCCCGGCGGCCGGCGGCAATTTCACCTTGTGCAACGCCACGTTTATCTATCAGCAGCCGTTCAAAACATTTGTCGGTCCATGCATTCGCCAGCTGGTTGATCTATCCACACAGGAATATCACGTGATTTTGTATGGCGGCCAGAGCGGCCATCCGTTCAGCCGGCACTACCAGGACCAGAATTCGCTCTGGCGCCAGGGCAAGCTGATCACCCTGACACTCGATCCCTCCACAGAAAATCGATCCAACTGGACTCTTTTCCGGCTTTTGCCCAAATAACCGCGTTGCGTTTCTTTTTATATTTTTTGTATTACTTTGAAACAACTTGGCCTGTTGAAACGCCCGGGAAGCATTCGTGCAGCGGCGAGTGATCTTTGCCTGCGGTCCTTCGATCCAGTTTATTAAAAATCAGCTACTTAAAAATACAGAAAATCGCTGAAATAAAAGAATCTTTTACCTTTTATCCGTAATCTGGCATGTTGGTTGCATGAGCGGTTGGTACGGACAATTATTTTCAGGATGACGGATGTTCGGTTTGTTGAAAAAGCCCTTGGTTTTGACTCTGATTTCAGTGTGGTGGCCTGCGGCGGTCTGTGCAGGGGCGGCAGAGGGAAAGGTGGTGGGCTTTGTGGTGGATGCGCTGACCGGCGAGCCGGTGAACAAAGCCAACGTCTATCTGGCAAAGACCGGGCTGGGCACGGTGGCGGATGAAAAGGGCTATTTTAAAATCGATCGAGTGCCGGCGTGCAAGTGGCGTCAGCCGCTGTGCGGTCGGTGCGGGTACAGATCAATCGGGCGCCGATTCAGATGGGCGATCTGCAGGTGACAGCCCGGCGTACGCCGCCCAATTTCGAATACCAGGCATCGCTGGCAGGCCATGAGATGATTCAGCCTCGACTGATTCTGCGCCGTTCCGGCGCCATGGAGGATGCCTACCGCAGCCTGAAAGCGCTGCCGGGTGTGGTGAACCGCAACGACATGAACACTCAGCTGTACATCCGCGGCAGCAGTCCTGACCAGAATTTGATCCTTTACGATGGCATCGAGGTGACCAACCCAAACCGTCTGATGGTGATGATGGGCGGTGGTATTTCGCTGGTCAATCCGGACATTGTGCAGACTCTGGATTTGGCGCCCGCTGGGTTTGAAGTGGACCATGGCAACAAGATGTCCGCCCTGTTGCAGATAGGGAACCGGGAGGGCAGCCGTGAGCAGACCAAATTCAATGCCAGCGCCAATCTGTTGTTCGCCCGAGCGGTGGCGGAAGGTCCGCTGGCTAAAGGCAGCGGCTCCTGGCTGGTGGCCGCTCGGCGCAGCTTTTATGATGTTCTGGCCAACTCGATCACGGAAAACCGCTATGTGTTTCCGTTCTATTACGATGTGCACGCCAAGATCGCCTATGATCTCAGCTCGCAGTACAAGCTGTCCGCCTTTTACACCCATCTGGGGGAAGGGGCGAAAATGATCAACGTTGAGGATGAACAGCTGGATCTGCTGAACAGCGGCCGCGGGGAGATCGCCGGCATGCGGCTTACCACTGTTTTTTCACCGAAATGGATGAGCCATTTGTTTGCCGGTCTCTATCTGGATCGCAACCGGGTCCATATTCGGGACACCTATTTTTATCGCTATCAGGTTTATTTGAACTATCAGCTTGAACGCTGGTCCCTGCGCAGCGACACCTATTACTATCCCCACCCCTGGCTGCAGTTTAAATTCGGCGCAGAGGCCGACCGGCACAACACCGATCTGCTGTGGTCCATCGACTGGCGCAATGCCATCGATCTGCCCTCGGACATCACCTTTGACGCCGGCGGCTGGCATGAAGCGGGCTACGCAGAGGCCCGTATCAAGGTCAAAAAATCCATCGAGTGGGTGGGTGGGATGCGCTATGACCATTCGACCCTCTACCGCGAAGGGCATGTCAATCCCCGCGTCAAAATGCTGTTTACGGCGTTTTCGCCCTTGAGCTTCTGGTGCAGCTACGGCCGCTACAGCCAGTTTCCGGATTTTCTGACCATCATCAGCCGCGGCGAGCCGCTGGACATATCGCAGAACACCAGCGAGCTGGCTGCGGAGCACGCCACCCACGCGATCGTGGGCGGGCAATGGCTGGTCACGCCCCAGACTCTGTTCAAGTGCGAGCTCTATCACAAGCGATTCACGGATCTGTTGGTTCACACCGATGCGTTTTCCATTGCTCCGGTGAACGAGGGGCTGGGCCTGGCAAAGGGAGTGGAGGTATCGTTTCAGAAACTGCGTCAACCGCAGGATCGCTGGGGCGGGTGGCTGAACTATACGCTCGCAGAAACCCAATATCGCAATTCCGCACAGGAACCCTGGATCTATTATGAATATGATCAGACTCATCAGTGGAACCTGGGCGTCGAGATGCGGTTGAACCGGAGATGGAGTGTCGAGGGCGCCTGGTATTACGGCAGCGGCTTTCCCTATACGCCGGTGCTGGGCGTTCAATCGGGAACATCGGATCTCGATTTTGATGCGGTGATCAAGGGCGAAAAGAATTCGAAACGATATCCCTATTATAGCCGGCTGGATCTTCGGTTGAGTTACGAGAGCACCCTCGGTGGTGTGGGCTACTCTGCTTACTTGGATGTTGTAAACGTGCTCAATCGAAAAAACATCTATATGTACGATTGGCGGCTGCGCCCCGGCAACCGGCTGACCCGAAATGTCTATTATATGCTGCCGCTGCTGCCGTCCCTGGGCATGAGCATTCGCCTGTAGCGGCCTGCTCGGCGATGGTCAGAGGAAATAAAAAAAGGTAGAACCTGTGCATGACACGTTCTACCTTTTTTGTTGGGCTCAGGTGGTAGGACTCGAACCTACAACCTAGTGGTTAACAGCCACCCGCTCTGCCGGTTGAGCTACACCTGATTGCGAAATAAAATATATTAATATTTCGTCCAAAAGTCAAGTTTTTTATCACAGCTCTTTGGTTTCCACCAGCCTTTGAAACCACAGGAGGCAGATCAGGGATTTGCCGTCGCAAATCTCGCCGTTCGCCGCCTTGGCAAAGGCCTCCGCATAGTCCAGTTCCACCACTTGAATATCCTCCGCCTCCTCCTCCAATCCGCCGCCGTTGTTTTTGTTAACGCCCATATGGAGGTCCGCCAGGTAAAGATGAATGTGCTCGGTCAGGCCGCCGGGGCTGGGGCAGCAGGTAGTGATATAGCGCAGGTTATTTTTCGGCACCGCGTAGCCGATCTCCTCCTCGATTTCCCGGAGGGCGGTTTCCTCCGGCTGCTGACCCGCTTCTATCGATCCAGCCACGACTTCCAGCAGCCAGCCCTGCCCAGGGTCAGCCAGATACATGGGGAAACGAAACTGCTTGACCAGCACAATAGTGCGCTTGAGGGAATGATAGCACAAGATCGCTACGGCGTCGCCGCGTTCGACAGCCAGCCGGGTGACCGGCCGACTCATGTCGCCGTTGAATTTTTCAAAGGAGAGCTCGGTGCGATGCAGGGTGAAAAAGCCTTCATAGAGCCGCTCGCTTTGATGGATTTGTACTTTCAAAGGATCTCCTGGACTAAAGAGGGTGATCTGGTCAGCAGGCGTGGTGATTGCCCGGGCTTTCCAGTCGTCAAGAACAAATTACGTGATACCTGCTCGATCAATAGGCGCTTTCACCCACCACATTGCCGGGCGGCGCATAGTTGCAAACCACAATTCGCATACCGTTGCAGAACGCCTCTGCGCAGCCCACTTGGGTGGTGTTTTTCCACACCACCTGCGTATAGTGGCCTGCTTCGTGCCAGTGGGATGGCCTAAGCGCTCCCCCGGGATAGGCCGGCTTCTCATCCAGCCATGATTGTACGGCATCTCCCACACCATAGGCATCGGCTGTGCCCATGAACAGGTTTTCTCCGTATTGCTGCTTAAATTTCCCCTTCTCCGGACGATGCTCGATATCGCAGTTGTTCGCAGCGAGGTGATCCGCCCATTGCTGTGCATAGGCGGCCAGGTCAGTCGACCAGGTCAGTGGAGTGACCCGGACCTCGGCTCGCGCCTGGTTGTGAAGCTGCAGGATGAGGCGGATCTGCTGATCGGACAGTTGGGATCCGTTCGTCCGTTTTTTTTCTTCACGGCTGGTTTTCTCAGGCTTTGGTGTGGCCGTGGCGTTTTCGCCGGTTGTTTTGTTGCTGTCGTTCGTACAGAACGCTGTGATCAGGGAGATGAATGCCAGCGCGTTGATCATTTTTTTCATCCATTTATTCCGCATTGGTTTGGTCAGACGCTTTTCCAAAGTCGGCGATTGCGCCGGGTTTTGAGAAAAGCCTTGTCCTTTACGATGCTGATTTGGAAAGCAATCAAGTATACACATTGTCGTCAAGTTGTGCAAGGGAAAAATAAAACCGCAGAACAAGGAGCAGGGAGCGAACCCGCACTTTATTCCGAGGTTGATATTTTAAGAGGGGTAATTTAACAGAGCCGGCCGGCACCGTTTCGGCCAAAGTCAGAAACAGCAAAACCTGCATGAACGGCAGGAAAAACCGCCATCGGGAAAGATCTCATTCTTTTTACTTGATTTATTGAACCGCAGTGCCTATCTTTAACTGAGGGGATTGGGGAATCACCGCGTGGGGTCATACCATTGTTTCGCGCTTTTCGGGCGGAACACGCTCATCTTCATCAGATAAATCGGTTGTCATTGGAAAGAGAATATGTACGATCTCGGCAAGTTCGTATCTATTGTCCTCGTTGTATTGTTTCCGCTTTTGCTTTTCGGTCAGGAGCGTCTGATCAAGCCGGGCGACGCCATCGAGATTCTGGCTCCGCAGACCGAGGGGCTGAGCAAAATCGTCATCGTCAAACAGGATGGAACCGTAGAATTCCCGGGATTGCAGGGATTGCCTGTCGATGGGATTACGCTGCAACGATTC
>JAKJDB010000144.1 GCA_022706175.1 Candidatus Zhuqueibacterota bacterium
TATCATGGCGAGATCCAGGTATTCAGCGGCGACAATCTCAGCACGCACTCGGACCGGTTCATCGGCATCAACCGAGTGGATCCGCTCAATGAAAAAGATATTCAGGCCACTTTTTCCGGGCCGGTGCCCAAATTGAAGAACCTCGGCTTTTTCGCCACCGCCCGCTACAACAACAGCGACGGTCATCTCTTCGGCGAGCGCCGCTATGCCGCCATCGATGGGTGGAAGATCGATGCGTTCCGCCATTGGTTCACGCAACGCAATGCGGATCAGCTCTCCTCCTACGGCCGCATTCCGATCCCTGATTCGCTCAAGACCGGCGACCGGGCGTTGGTCCCCATGGCCGAGAGCGAGCAGCTTACCTTTACCGGCAAGCTCACCTATATCCCCAAACCGGCCATCGGCATCACCTATTCGCTGTTCGGCTCCAGCGGCGACAGCCGGGGATATGACGACAGCTGGCGCTACGCCCCCGACGGCCGCACGCAGTATCGCGGGTACAGCCACCACCACTTTCTCGCTTTCCGGCACAGCCCCTCAGCCACAGTTTTTTACAATCTCCGCGGTTCTTATCAATATAACTATGGTCGTTCCTGGCTCTATGAGAGCACAAAAGTCGCGGACTATCCCGGTGCGAGCGGCTATCTGCCTTTGGGCGCGTCGGATGATCAAACCGGCTTTGTGCAGGGGGACAACCAGTACGGCCGCGGCAAAACGATCCGCAAAGTCTACATGATGAACGGTGATTTCAACTGGCAGGTGGATCGCATCAATATGATCAAGTTGGGCTTTGAAGCTCGGCAGCATGATATCCTCTACAATAATCAGCCGATGCTGGAAACCGACTTGTGGAAAAGCTACAAATACAGCAACGAGATCAATGGCAAGGGATTAGAGTTTTCCGATTACTGGGCGCTGATGGAGAATTACTGGCGGAATTGGAACACCACCTACGAGTCGGAAAAATTGCGCCTGGCCAATGCCACGGATGGCGATTATATGGATTACAATCGCAAGCCGCTGGAATTCGCCGCCTATATCCAGGACAAGATCGAGCTCGGCGAGATCGTGCTCAATGCCGGCGTACGTTTTGATTATTTTCAGCCCAACGCTAAGACCATGGTGGACAAGCGAACCCTCTCCGAGCAGATCGGTCTGTCCGGCAATTTGCGTGAGTCCGTCGCCAAAAAGCAGTTGTCGCCCCGCCTTGGATTTTCCTTTCCCGTTTCGGATCGCGGCGCGTTTCACGTCTCCTACGGCCACTTTTTTCAAATGCCCAGTTTTGAAAAGCTCTTTGAGCGGCCGATCGATGTGCATATGACGCCGTTGTTGCTGGCCGGCTCGAATCTGGGCGACGCGGACCTGAAACCGGAACGCACCATCGCCTATGAGGTCGGGTTACAGCAGGAGTTGAACGGCCAGTTCGGTCTGGACGTGACGTTGTTCTATAAGGACATCCGCAATCAGCTGGGACTGGAAGCGGTCAAGACGGTGGATGCGGTCGGCTATTATCGCTACATCAATCGCGATTACGGCAACGTCAAAGGTTTCTCCTTGTCGCTGGAGAAAATGCGCACCGGGCTTCTTTCCGGTTCCATCGATTATACCTTTCAATATGCGCGCGGCAGCGCCTCCAACCCTGACTTTTTGCAGTTGATCGAGGTGGCCACACGCATGAGCGGCGAATCGATTCAGTTTCCGGAACGCCAGATTCTTGCCCTGGATTGGGATCAGCGCCATACTCTCAATATGGTCCTCAGCCTGACCAAGCCGGGCAACTGGGGGATGAGCTGCATCGCCACCGTCGGCAGCGGCTTGCCCTATTCCCCCTCCAGTGTCGAGCAGCTGGCGCTGCCTGACCGGGAGTTTAAAAACAGCGCGCGCAAGCCGATGCAGTTTAACGTTGATTTGAAAGCCAATAAGCAGTTCACCATGGGAGCTTTGACCTATTCGCTCTTTTTGCGGGTTTACAACCTGCTCGACCGGCTGAACGAGAATACGGTGTACGCGATCACCGGCCGGGCTACGCAAAACGCCCGCCTGCCCTATGATCAGCTGGTGCAAATGCAGATGCTTCGGCAAGGCGGCCAGTTTACCATGAGTGAATGGGACAATGAGCCCTCCTGGTTTTCCGAGCCTCGCCGGGTTCAGGCGGGATTGGCCGTACGCTTTTAATCTTTCAAAGATCCCCTGAGTGGTTGCAGGAAATTTTAAAGAACAGGATGCAAACGTGATTACAATGAATCGATCAAGATTGTTGGTTAGAAGCTGGATTGTTTTTGCAGCGCTTTTTGTTCTCCACCGACCCGCTCCGCTGACCGCGGAGGACGCGGCCATTAAGGCACAATACGCCGGACCTTCGGCCGGCCGTCCCATCAGCTATCTGAACTCGCACACCATGGCGCCGGCCTTGTTCAAGCAAACGGCCACGCCCACAGGTCTGCAAAGGTATGTCCGTCTCTCCAAACATGACGGCAATCTGATTGAAACCGGCTGGGTCAACCAGGGCCAATTGGCGGACGGCTATTTTGACGGCGCGCCCGGTTGGAAGATGATCTGGCCCAAGGGTTCGGGCACGGAATACGGCTGGGTATTTTGCTTTTTCATCGGCGGAGAAGTCAAGGACGCCAAAGGCAATACGATCCATATTTTCTCCTCGCGCTTTCATCGCAGCAGCATCAAACAATCGGCGGATAAAAGCCACTGGTATGACTGGAAGCCACTGCCGCGCTACTTTAATAATCATCACCTCAACTCCACCAGCTGGGATATCGGCGGCATCAGCGAAGATGTCGGCCTGGACGGGTTTCCGAATACCCAGGATAGCGGTGAGAACGACGGCGTGCTGCAGCAAGCGGAGGATTTCAACCGCAACGGCCTGCTGGATCACAGCATGATCAATGTATCGGAATGGGCCGCCATGACCAACCTCCGTGAAACTTGGCCCATCGATTGGCCGCCGCAGAGCTATGAGGGCGACTCGCGTGCGGTGACCGATACGCTCGGGATCGGACCCTGCAGCGGCCGCTGGAACGGCGAGTTCGGCTATTACGCCCGCGCGGACCAGGAATCCTATTATGTGATGGACGATCGCGAGAACGACCAGTTCTCCTACTATCCCTTTAATCTCCCCGGCACCAATACACCGGACACCCGGCCGTGGCCCAATGGACGACGCGGTTTAGGATTGACCATTCAGGTGCGCAATTACCAATGGGTGGCGCGCCAGGCAGAGGACATTTTGATCTCCCGCTATGATATCATCAACTATGGCAAGGCGATCGCTAAATCGGTGGTCGGTATGTACAGCGATGTGGATGTGGGTGCGACCAGCGGCATGGATGACTCCAACTTTGACACCCTGGATGATATCACCTACGTGTGGGACAAGAGCGGCAAATCCAGCCAGGGCCTGCCGACCGGTTATTTCGGCTTTGCCTTCCTCGAGAGCCCGGGCATCAGCGACAACCGTATCGATGACGATCAGGATGGATTTATCGATGAAAGCCAGTGGGACACCATCGACGACGACGGCGACTGGCGCAAGTGGGAGGACAGCAACGGCAACGGCCATTTCGACAATGAGGATGTGAATTACAACGGCGTTTTGGACGCCGGCGAAGATGTCAACGCCAACGGCAAGCTCGACCTGGAGACGATTTGGGATGATGTCGGTTCCGACGGCATCGGCCCGGATGATGAAGGGTATTCCGGCCCAGACCCCAACGGCAGCGAGGCCAACGGCACGCCGGATCAGGGAGAACCCAATTTCGGCAAAACCGATAACGACGAGGCGGATCAGGTCGGTTTGACCTCTTGGTACCTGAAAGACGTGGACAACCGGCTGGCCTACGATGAAGAGTTCTGGACTGTAGAGGTACAGCCAGGCACCTTTGCCATCGATGAAGAATACACCCGCGACGTGGCCTTTACTTACGGCAGTGGGTTCATTCGTCTCGAGCCGGGCAAAGAGGGACGGCAAAAGTACGCCATCGCCTGCTTGTGCGGAAACGATCTGCCGGATATTCTGCGCAACAAGCGTACCATGCAGCGCATCTACGATTCGGATTATAATTTTTCCAAACCGCCGCGTTTGCCCGTGCTATCGACCATCGTCGGCGACCGCAAGGTGATTCTGATGTGGGACAACAACTCGGAGAAATCCAAGGATCCGATCTACGGTGCGGATTTTGAGATGTACAAAATTTACAAAAGTACGGACCCGCAATTCAGCGACATCAAAACCATTTCCGACGCCTTTGGCAATCCGCTCCTGTACAAGCCGTTGGCCCAATTTGATCTCAAAGACGGCCTGACCGGTCCGCACCCCATCCCCATCGGCGGCAGCGGCCAGGGCGATGGCTTGGATTTAGGCATTGCGTATGACATGGGCGAGGACACGGGACTGCGCCATTCCTACGTGGATACCAATGTCACCAACGGCCGGACGTATTATTATGCGGTGGTGGCTGCAGATAAAGGCTATGCGGCGGATTTCTATTCCCGCGGCCTCAGCGATCGCATGAACCTCACGCCCAACAGCCCGACCGAATGCACGGCGGTGATTCAGACCAATATCATCGGCCAGACGATTTTTGTCGATCGCAACTGCGCGGTGGTGGTGCCCACCGAGGCGGCGGCCGGATATGTCCCGCCGCAACTGGAAGCAGGCGTGTTGCACACCGCCGGCTTGGGTACCGGCTCCATCGAGGTCGAAATGATGATCCCGGACAGCGTTCTGCGCAATCATGAGTACAAGCTCACTTTCAAGGACGATGCCTCTATCGAAAAGTTCGACAAGACCTTTAAAACCGGCTTGACCAGCGGCGCCATTTTGGTGGACGTCACCAGTGGGGACACGCTGTTGCGCGCCAAAGACAAGTATAAGAGCGATGCGTTTGCGGAAAAATTGTTTCACGGCTTCAAGCTCAACATCAACAACGCGGATTCGATCAAAGTCGCCTGGGCCGGATGGACCAAAGGCGCCACCAATTTGATCGGCGATCCGCGCGGGTACGATTCACAATGCCGGGCGGTGCCGCGCGATTATGAAGTGCGCATCCTGTCGCCGGGAGCCGACACCTCGTATTCCGCTGTTCCCGGCCGCGAGATCATTACCAACTATAAAGTCTATGATATCACCGATCCGAAGCATCCGTTTGAGGTGGTCTTTGGACTGTCCGAAAACGGCGACTCGCTCAAAGGCGTACTCAGCGTCGGCGATCAGATCGCCATCAAGGCAGCGCCGCTGGTGGTCACTGTCGGCGGCGCCTCGCGGCGTGGAGGCCAGCTATCAAATCACACCGCAAAAAGGAGACGTTTTCCAGTTCCTCACCGAAAAGCCCTTTGACCGCAACGACGTATTTACTTTCAAAGTCATCGGCGCGGAAGTGCGACCAGAGGCGGTTGAAAACGCCATGGATAAAATCTATACCGTGCCGGATCCGTATATCGCGGCCAGCACGCTGGAAAAGCGGCTGGTCAGCCAGGATGTCGGGCGGGGCGACCGTCGCATCGACTTTGTCAACCTGCCGACCCAATGCAAGATCTCGATCTTTACTAGCGCCGGCAGGTTGGTGCGCGAAATTGAGCATCAGTCAACGGACACGGTGGGTCGCGAAAGCTGGGATCTGCGTACCAAAGACGGTCTGGAGGTGGCGCACGGTGTCTACTTTTATCACGTAGAGGCGCCCAACGTCGGCAGCAAAATCGGCAAATTAGCGATCATCAAATAACGGTGCGGATCATCGGGGGTTCATTCAAGCTTAGCTCGGAGTAGATCATGTTTCAAAAGATTACCAGCTTGATCTGTATGATGGCAGTGCTCGGCCCCGGAATGGCGCTGGCGCAGGAAAAGAACCAGACAACGGGTAAATTTGTAACCGATGTGGCGGGGGTCGGTACCAGCGCCGCTACCTTCCTGGAAATCGGCGCCGGCGCACGCGCCATGGCCATGGGCGGCGCCTATGTGGCTCAAGCCACCGACGCCACAGCGCTGTATTGGAACCCTGCGGGCATCGCGTTTGCCCCCGGATTCCAGGTAGAGTTTATGAACAGCAAATGGCTGGCAGACACCCAATATAATTTTGTCGGACTGGTGGCGCCCATTCCAGCGATTCGCTCTTCCGTGGGCGTGAGCTTTATCAGCCTGGATTACGGCCAGAACCCGGTGCGCACGGTGGAACGTCCCGAAGGCACGGGAGAAAATTACAGCGCTCGGGACATCGCTTTCGGTCTCAGCTATGCCATGGCGTTGACAGACCGGTTCTCCTTCGGCCTCTCCGGCAAGTACATCAGCCAGCGCATCTGGAGTGAGTCGGGCTCCGCCATCGCCATGGACGTCGGCGTTTTTTACAACACCATGCTCAAGGGCCTGCGCATCGGCGCCTCGGTGAGCAATTTCGGATCGGATATTCGCATGGCCGGCCGCCATCTGACCACGGTGGTGGACCCCGATGCAGCGGTGCAGAACTTTGACCGCGTACCGGTCAACTACAAGGTCGGCAGCTATTCTCTGCCACTGCTGTTCCGTGTCGGCTTGGCTTACACGCGAACTCTAGGCGCCTTCGGCACCCTCACCGTGGCCGGCGACGTCAACCATCCCAGCAACACCACCGAAAGCATCAATCTCGGCGCTGAGTATGGCTTTGCCAACATGTTTTATCTGCGCGGGGGCTATGAGAATCTGTACGAACGCGATCATCAGAACGGCGTGACTTTCGGCGGCGGCGTGGAATA
>JAKJDB010000145.1 GCA_022706175.1 Candidatus Zhuqueibacterota bacterium
CGCGGCGCCGACCAGCGGTCCGGCCCCGTTGACCGTGAGTCTGACGGACCAATCCACCGGTCAGCCGAACGCTTGGACCTGGGATTTCGGCGACGGCGAGCAGAGCCACGAACAAAATCCGTCTCACGTATACACGACGCCCGGCGTCTACAGCGTCAGCCTCGCCGTAGCCAATGCCTGCGGCTCCGGCTCCGTGGTCAAAGAAAATCTGATTCAAGCGGAACAGGTGATCGTGCCCGAATATGATTACGGCACAGCGGCGCTGCCCGTGGCCCGGCATCTCTGCCATCCAGCGACCAGCATCGGAGCGGTGGTTACTGCGGAAACCGCATCCACAGACCTGTCGGAAAACGACGGCCTTGTTCTCAGCGATATGATGCCGGGGAAAAGCGCCAGCCTTCGGGTGATGGTGAGCCAGAATGGTTTCATCAGCGCCTGGATCGACTATGACGGCAACACCGCTGATTGGGAGACGAATCCGCCCGATAACGTGGTGGCGGCGCAGAGCATCGCCGCCGGAGTCGAAACCACTTTTACCTTCGACATCCCCGGCTCCGCCCCGGTCTCTGATCAACGATGGTTGCGCGTTCGCTACAGCGTCGGTGCGCTTGCCGATGTCGCTGCAGCCATGGGCTTTTCAGACCAGGCGTTCGGAGAGGTGCAGGACTATCTGTTCGGATTGACGCCGGTTGAATTGAGCGGCTTTACCGCGGTGAACAACCAGGGGGTCATCAAACTCGAATGGCGAACGCAGTCGGAAACGGAAAACCTGGGATTCCTGATGTACCGATCGGAAACGAAGGACGGCGTCTATCAGCAGATCTCCGAAGGGATGATCCCCGGTGCCGGCACCACGGCCACAGCCCATGCCTATCTCTTTGAGGATCACAATACCACAGCTAATCAAACCTATTATTATAAACTCGCGGATGTGGATTATAACGGGCGGATGCGCATGCACGGCCCGGTGGAAGTCATGGCCAGCGCGCCCTCGGAGTACCGTCTCGAGCAAAACTATCCGAACCCATTCAATCCGGAGACACGGCTTTCGTTTTCGCTTAAAGAGGCGGGGTTCGCCACCTTGACCATCTTTAACCTGAACGGACAGGAGATCCGCTCCCTGATAGCCAAGCATCTCAACGCCGGATCCCATTCCTGCAGTTGGGACGGCAAAGATCAGCACGGCCGCACCATGTCGTCCGGAACCTACCTCTATAAATTGCGGGTAAATGGATACGAAGTGACCAAAAAGATGGAATTCGTGAAATAGGTTTTTCTTTCAGAAGAAATTAAAAGAACCACGCAACAGCGCGACGGCGTCAGGTGTTGTTCTGCCGGCAGCCGTCGCGTTTTTTATTCCCCTTGAAGCCCTACCCTTTTTTCGGTCCGGAATATGGAATCCGGCGGACGCCCCCAAAAAAAACGCCGGCGCTCGATGCGTCGGCGTTTTCACAACCGGGAAGAAGGCCTGCACGGGCGTGCGGGCTTACGGATGGGCGCTATCTCTGCACGCGCGCGGATCCTCCCTTGGCAAACGCTTCCACCTCGGGCAATTTGGCCAGACTGATATCACCGGGAAAAGTGGTAAGCAGAGCGCCATGCGCCCAGCCAAGACGGAGCGCCTGTTCCGGCGTCTTGCCGGTGATCAGGCCATAGAGCAGACCGGAGGCAAATCCGTCTCCACCGCCGATACGGTCTATGACGTCCAGTTGGCAGGTGGGGCTGACAAAGCGCTGGCCGTCCAACCACAACACGGCGCCCCAATCGTGCCGATTGGTAGAGTGCACTTCGCGCAGAGTGGTGGCCACCATCTTGATGTTGGGGAACTGCTCCACCACTTTTTCGATCATCTGAAAAAATGTGTCCGAATCCAGCTTGGATTTGGCGGCGACCTCAGGGCCGCTGATGCCGAGACCCAGCTGCAAGTCCTCTTCATTGCCGATGAGTGCGTCGACCTGGCCGACGATGCGGCGCAGCACCGACTGCGCCTTTTGCAGGCCGCCGATCGGAGCCCAAAGTTTGGCCCGATAGTTCAGATCAAATGAATTGATGGCGCCCGCCGCATGAGCCGCCTGCATGGCTTCGATGATCAGCTCAGAGGTGGTCTCAGACAGAGCGGCGAAAATGCCGCCGGAATGAAACCAGCGCACGCCGGGTGTGAACAGGGCTTTCCAGTCGAAATCCCCGGGCTTGAGCAGCGCCCCCGCCTCATTGGAGCGATTATAAAAAACAACCGGCGGCCGCACGCCCTGACCGCGATCGCTGTAGACCGTGGCGATATTGGGGCCGCGCACGCCGTCATGGTCGAACCATTTGTAAAACGGGGTCACCCCGGTCTCGCGAATGCGGCCCTGCACCAATTCACCGATGCCGTACCGCACCATGGCGGTGGCGATGCCGGTCTTTAGTCCGAAACAATCAGAGAGATTCGCCGCCACGTTATACTCTCCGCCGGAGACATGGATGTCAAAGGTACGTGCCTTGCGAAACGGAATAATGCCGGGATCCAGTCGATGCACTACCGCTCCCAGGGAGAGAAAATCCAATCCGCAGCCGTCTTGTCGAATGTTCAATCCGCTCATCAGTTCACCTCGATAAATGATTCACTGGTCGAAAAATTAAAGGTACATAAAATTAATTTCATATCCAACTTTTTCCACGCCTCGCCGGCTGAGCCCCCCTGCGCCCGCGCGGCGAGGGCGTGACGCCTCGGCGCCGTCCTCACCGTCTGCGCCTCATTGGGTGCGTTGGTCGGCATAGCCGGGCACATACTCGGCGCGTTTGATCTTATTGGTCGGCGTTTTAATAAAGGGCGAAGACTGCTCGATGACGCGGTTGATCTTGGAAAAGGCCGGCAGCTGCTCGTTGACCTGACGGCGTACACTCTCGAGAATCGTAGAGATATCCTCGGCAATGGCGGTCTCGTCCTGGTTCTGATGCAACGTTTCGATGTACCCGTAATTGGGATAGATGCGGGCGACCAGCTGATGGTCGAGCATATAGACCAGCGCTTCCTCGACAAAACGGTTCTCCGCGAGCTTGGCCTCGATCACCTCGGGATAGATGTTTTCTCCGGAGGAGCCGACGATAACGTTTTTAGACCGGCCGGTGATGAACAAAAATCCATCTTTATCCAGATAGCCGCGATCGCCGCTGATGAACCATCCGTCGGAAGTCAGCGCCTTGGCCGTCGCCTCTTTATTCTTGTAATACCCTTTCATCACCTGCGGGCCCCGTATCCAGATCTCCCCGATCCCGGTCGACGGATCCGGATCCTGAATCTTGATCTGCGTATCGGTGACGGCGTGCCCCGGGGATCCCATCTTTTGTTCGCGCATGGAAGAAAAGGTGACCAGCGGGCTGCACTCGCTCAGGCCGTAGCCGCAGCAGTAGGGGATGCCGCCCTGTTTCATGAACGTCTCCACCTCGGGTGAAAAGGCGGCGCCGCCGATGATCACGCAACGAAGGCGCCCGCCCAGCGCCTGATAGACTTTTTTTCCGACGATTTTGTAGAGCAATCGCTTCGTGGCTGCGGTTTTCGACAGCAGCCGAAGAACCGCGCTCTTTGCGATAATAGGCATCACTTGTTTGTGATATATCTTTTCGAACACCAGCGGCACGGCGCCGAGGATCGTCGGGCGCACCTGCTGCAAAGCGGACATGAGCACTTTGGGAGACGGCGGTTTGTTGAAGAAATAGATGCAGGACCCGCAATAGATGATCGACAGGAATCCGGACGTGGAGCCGAACGCATGCGCCATGGGCAGAATAGAGAGGATCACGCTGTTGCGGTCAATGACCTTGATGAGGTCCGGCCCCTCGAACAGATTGCTGACCAGGTTCTTGTGGGTCAGCATCACGCCCTTGGAGTGACCGGTGGTGCCGGAGGTGTAAAGGATCTCCGCCAGATCCTCCTCTTGAATCGCCGCCTTGGATAAGCCCTGCCCTTTGGACCGGGCTTTGAGCACCTTCTCCGGCAGATGATGCAGCTGAGTCCACAGTCCGGACTTTGGTTTGCCCTTGCGGGCATAAAATGAAAAATCATTCAGGCTGATGACCAGGGGCACCCGTTCCAGCACCGGCAGGTTCAGCGAATGATACAGCGATTCGGCGATAAACGCGGCCTTGGCTTCCGAGTGCGTGAGGATGTGATCGATGTCGGTCTCCGGAAACTCTTCCAGTATCGGAACCGCCACGGCGCCTGAGGTCATGATCGCCATATAGGCGATGGCCCATTGGGGAGAAGAGTTGCCGAGAAGCACCACTTTATCCTGTTTCTGGATGCCCCATTGTTCCATAGCGTCTTTAAGAACCTGCACGCGCCGGGCAAACTCGTCATAGGTGAAGGGTTCTTCCCCCACCGAAGCGAGCGCCGGACGTGCGCCGTACTCTTGGATCACTTTGTTAAAAAAGACATCCAACGTATAACGCGATAGACCGAATTTCATGATCAGCCTCGATGCAATGGTATCCTCTCCAATCCGCGGCAGAGACCGCAGAACGCAATAGTTCAAGGTAGATATTACAAGAATCCACAGAAAAAGACAAGGGGAAAAACCGCGCGGCCGCACGCAAGGGCTGGAAACGTCGCAGAACGCCTGCGCTGTGAAGCCGGCCGGCGCATTACCAGGTGAGCGCCACCCCCACCCGGTCAGCGGAACAGACGAGATGCCAGCGGCGGCCGGCTTGGGCCTGGGAGGCTGTTACCGGTTTGCGCATGACCTGGGCGCCAACCCAGCAGCCTATAGCGCTGCCGAGGAAAACGTCGGAAAACCAGTGCACATGATGGTAGAGGCGCGCCCCGGCGATCACCCCGGCAGAGCCATAGCAGAGGATTTTACACCAGGCATCCTCCGTTGAACCAGCCCACACTGTGGCGGCGGCAAAGGAGAGAGCGGCATGGCCGCTGGGCAGAGAGGACAAGTCGTCCTGAAATGTGAAGGGTTTGAAGAACAGCTGGCTGTCGCCTGCGCTGGGGCGCCGGCGACCGATCGCTGCCTTACCGGCTGCTATTATCATGGCGGAATAGATGCACGCCTGAGTGGCGCGCAGACCGGCCCTACGCCAGCCGGGCTGGTCAAACGCCAGCCCCACGGCATAAAGGCCGCCGGTCGCCAGCAGGGTATAGCCGTTGCCGTAAAAGCGATCCAGTTTGAACAAATGATCGTTGAAGGATGAACGCTGGCGTTGTGCAAAGCGGCGGATGTCCTGGTCGACGGCGAACAGGGCGACGGTGGTGGTCAGCACAGCGGATGTGGCCAGCCACTGTCCAGTGGAAAAGTGCAGCGGCGCTTTGAGCAGGGCCACGCCGGTCTGCACACTGGCTGTAAAATCGCTGCACAGGACAGAGCCGACGGGCTCATTCTCAGGACCGGCGGCTAATGCGTTCAGTCTGAGAATTAAAAAAAGCCACCCTCCTATGCGCCATCGAGTTTGCATCGCCCTGTTCAAATCGATATCAAGTAGAATCCGCACGTGGGCCGATCCGGTTTCAGGACGGCCGACCGCTTGCCTTTTATTTGACCATACCGGAAAAGCCGGTAAACGCCATGGCCAAAATGCCGGCGGTGATGAGGCCGATGGCAGCGCCGCGCATAGGGCCGGGAATGTCCGTCACCTCAAACCGCTCCCGGATTCCGGCAAAGATGATCAACGCCATGCCAAAGCCGAGGGCGCTGGCGAACGAAAAGATGATGGATTGCACCAGATTGTAATTCAATTTAATGCACAGAATCGCAATGCCGAGGACCGCGCAGTTGGTGGTGATGAGCGGCAGATAAATGCCCAGCGCATCGAACAATCCTTTGGCATATTTGCGCATGAACAGCTCGACGAACTGCACCAGGCTGGCGATCACCAGGATGAATACGATGGTCTGCAGGTACTCCAGATGTAAGGGGTTCAGTATATACTTCTGAATCGGCCAGGTGACGATGGCGCACAAGGTCATGACAAAGGTCACGGCCATGGCCATGCCGGTGGCGGTCTCGATGGAATTGGAGACGCCCAGGTAAGGACAGATGCCGAGAAAACGAGAAAAAATGACATTGTTGATCATGATCGCGCTGAACAGCAGCGTGAGCATGGAGGCGATGGTCATGGGTTCAGCGTTCATATGTTCTTCCTCCTCGATTCAATCCAGTTGGCCGTGGCAATAGTGAGGCCCAGAGTGATGAATCCGCCGGCCGGCAAGATCATCACGATCACCTGGGGAACAAAGCCGGAAAGAACCGACAGGCCGAAATAGGTGCCGTTGCCGAGAATTTCCCGCACCGTGCCGAGGATCAGCAGGCCGCTGGTGAAACCCAATCCCATGGCCAGGCCGTCTACGGCGGACAGCCACACCGGATTTTTTCCGGCAAAGGCCTCGGCGCGGCCGAGGATGATGCAGTTCACCACAATCAACGGAATAAAGATGCCCAACGCTTTGTGGATGTCGGGAAAAAAAGCATGCAAAGCCAGATCGATCATGGTAACGAACGTCGCGATCACAACAATGTAACCCGGAATACGCAATTTTTCCGGGATCAGATTTCGCAGCAGCGAGATCACCACATTGGACAGCACCAGAACGATCGTAGCCGAAAGTCCCATGCCCACCGCATTAACCGCGGAGGTGGAAACCGCCAGAGTCGGGCACATGCCTAAAAGCATCCGCAAGGTCGGGTTTTCCACGAGCAGGCCGTTTTTAAAAACAGACCCTGTGGTCAATTTGTTTGAAGCGCTC
>JAKJDB010000146.1 GCA_022706175.1 Candidatus Zhuqueibacterota bacterium
GGAATGAAAGAAATCTGGTGGCAACAATCCTGTCAAAAGGTCCCTCATCTGGTCACCGAGCGGCCGGGGCCCAAATCCGTGGCCTTATCGGCCAAGGGCAGCCGCTACATCAAGGGCCTGAGTTCGCAGGTCAAGCTTTTTCCCGTCTGTTTTGAAAAAGGCCATGGCATCACGCTGACCGACGTGGATGGAAACACCTATCTCGATTTTTCCTCCGGCATTTATGTCACCTCGTTCGGCCATTGTCATCCGAAAATTTCCGACGCCGTCGCCCATTGGGCCGGCACTTTGATGAACTGCCATGATTTCATCACGCCGGTGAAAGAGGCGTTGGTGGAAAAACTGGCGGCGATCATGCCCGGCGATCTCAACGCCGTGCAGTTTTACAGCGATGGCACCACGGCGGTGGAAGCCGGCCAGCGGGCGGCGCGCGCCATCACCGGCAAACATGAATTCATCTCCGGGTATCGCGACTTTCACGGCAAGACCATGGGGGCGGTGAGTTGTGCCCGTATGGCCCGGGCGGACGTGCTCTCGTACGGTCCTAGCCGCAGCGCCGGCTTTTATATGGTGCCGCGGCCGGATCCCTATCGTCCGCTGTTCAAAAAATCGGACGGCCGGATCGACACGGACGCCTATATCGATTTCTATCAGGAATTCATCAAAGAGGGCACTGTCAACAATGTGGCGGCTTTTATTCTTGAGCCTGCGCAGGGGTGGGCGGGATCGATCTTTCCGCCGGACGATTTTTTCCCCAAACTGAAAGCCCTGTGCGACAAGCACCACATTCTGCTGTTCGCCGACGAGGTGCTCACCGGGTTGGGCCGCACCGGCGAGGTGTTGTGCATGAACCATTGGAACGTCTGTCCGGATATCGTCACTCTGGGCAAATCGCTCGGCAACGGATTTCCGGTCACCGCCATGATCGTTAAACAAGAGTATGCCGATGTGCTGGAGGCGATCTCGGTCTCCTCCAGCTATGGCGGCAATCCCATGGCCTGCGCGGCCGCCCTGGCCTCCATCGAGGTGATGGAGGAGGAGAACATTCTCGACAATGTGCGCGCCATGGGCGCCCTGTTTATGCAGCGGATGCAGAAAATGATGCAAGAGCATCCGATCATCGGCGACATCAAGGGCAAAGGATTGTTGCTGGGGCTGGAGCTGGTCAAGGATAAAACCAGCAAAGAGCCGTTTGTCCAAGCCGGCGAGCGGGTGTACCAAAAGGCCTTTGCCAAGGGATTAGCGTGGATCCCCGCAGGTCACATCCTGCGCATGTCCCCGCCGCTGATCATCGATGAAAAATTCGCCATGCTGGGCATGGATCTCATCGAAGAGTCCATCACTGAAGTTGAAAAAGAGTTCGGTTATTAGGATATGAAAACCGTCAAGTTCGGCATGATCGGTCTGGGGCTGATGGGAAAAGAGTTCGCCGGCTGCGTAGCCCGCTGGGGTCATCTGATGGATTTTCCGCTGCAGCCGGAGATCATTGCTGTCTGCGACGCCGAGCCGGCCCTGTTCCCCTGGTATGCGGAGCATTTTCCCACACTTCGGCAGCAGACCACCAGCTATCGTGCCCTGCTGCAGAATCCGGAGGTGGAGGTGGTTTATTGCGCGGTGCCCCATCACCTGCACGAAGAGATCTATACGGCGGCGCTTCAGGCCGGCAAACATCTGATGGCTGAAAAACCGTTCGGCATGGACCAAAAAGCCAACGAGCGGATCATGCATGTCGTGCGGCAGCACCCGGATTGTTTTGTCCGCTGCACCTCTCAGTTTCCTTTTTTCCCAGCGGTGCAGCGGATCTGCGCCATGCTTGAAGCCGGCCGTTTCGGCAGGATCATTGAAGTGAACGCCGGCTTTCAGCATTCCAGCGATCTGGATCCCGACAAGCCGATCAACTGGAAACGGCAGGTCGAAAAGAACGGCGAATACGGCTGTATGGGCGATCTCGGGCTGCACGTGTGTCATGTTCCGTTTCGCGCCGGGTGGAGGTTCTACAACGTCCGGGCGATTCTTTCTGACATCGTCAGCGAGCGGCCCGATGGCCGGGGAAACCGGGTTCCGTGCCGGACCTGGGACAATGCCACGCTGTTCTGCGAAGCAGCGGACGCCGATTCAGGAGACCTCTGTTTTCCGCTCACTCTGAAAATGCAACGCATTGCGCCGGGCGAAAAAAATACCTGGTCCCTGGAAATTCTCGGAACTCGAGCCGCCGCGCGTTTTTCCACCAAACATCCGAAAACCCTGCAGATCCTCGAATACGCCGGCGGCGAACAGGTCTGGCAGCAGATCGATATGGGCTATGAAACCGCCTTTCGCACTCACACCGGTTCCATTTTTGAGTTCGGCTTTTCCGATGCCATTCTGCAGATGTGGGCGGCGTTTCTTTACGAACTGCATCATCAAAAACCACTGAAAAAATTTGCCGGCTGTCTGACCCCGCAGGAGGCGGCCTTCAGTCACGTGCTGTTCACTGCTGCGCTGGAATCGCAGCGTGAGCGCAGGACGGTGACGCTGTATTAAGCCACAGGGTGCAGGCTTTTTTTCACCGCCCGGCCCATGATCACTATACGGCCGTGACCGGAACAAACCTCGCGTGTTCTATGGCAAGGACCGAGTGCATGTTTGCTGTTAAAGGACATATCGTCACTCCTGATGGAACGATCGACGGTTGTGTGGTGGTGAAGGACGGCCGGGTGCAGCATGTCTGCGCACAGCCGCCGGATTCTATACGCGTCGTCGATTACGGCGTGGATTGGATCGTACCCGGGTTTATCGATCTGCACACCCACGGCATCGGCCCCTATGAGCCAAAGGATGAGCAGGGTCTTGCCGGCATGGCGCAGGAGGCGATACGGTTTGGAACCACGGGTTTATTGCCGACGGGAGCGGCCATGTCCGTGGACCAATATGTGCAGTTGGGCGTCAGCGCGGCGGCTGTGGCGCGAAGGGTCAACGGCCGCGCAGCCAGGTTGCTGGGTGTCCATCTGGAGGGCCCGTTCATCAATCCGGTGAGCTCGGGCGCCATGGCGCTGTCCACCCGCAGGCCGATCACGCTGTCCGAAGCCGCGATCTATGTGGAGCGGATCGGCGCGATGTTAAAGATCATGACATTTTCTCCAGAGCTGGAAAACGGCCTGGAGCTCATCCGCTTTCTCACCTCTCATGGAGTGGTGGCCAGCCTCGGCCATTCAGTGGCCGGCGGCGGGCAACTGCGTGCGTTCGTCGAAGCCGGTCTTTCGCACGTGGCGCATCTGTTCAACGCCTTTGCAGCCTCCGGCGAAAAAGAACCGGGCGTGTTGCAGGCTGGTTTGATCGAGCATATTTTGGTTGAGGAGGCGCTCACCTGTGAGCTGATCTGCGACCTGCATCACGTAGCGCCGGAGATCATCAAAATCGCCGCCCGGGTGCTGGGCCCTCATCGTTTTATCGCAGTCACCGACAGCCTGTATGGCGCGGGCCTGGCGGATGGGATGTATGCCTTTCCCGATGGCGCGCCCTATCGCATCAGCGACGGGGTGGCCCGGCTGTGCGGGGGAAAATGGGACGGCGGATTGGCCGGCAGCGTTCTGACCATGAATCGGGCTTTTGCTAATCTGGTGCAGCGCTGCGACGTGGATCCGGTTCATGCCGCCGGATACACCTCCACCAATGCCGCCCGGGTTTTGAAAATCGACGGCGAGACCGGCAGCATCGCGCCGGGGAAAAAGGCGGACCTGGCGGTTTTGAATGCGGATTTTACCTGCGTCGCCACCTACCTAGAAGGCGACCTGGTGTATCAAAAACAATAAGGGAGAGTCGTCATGGCTGACACATTCACCTATAGTCCTTCCCAATGGGTTCCTTTCCGGGATAAAGCGGTGTTGGAACGGGTGCGCAAGATCAAAAGGGAGCAACTCACCCGGCATCCCAATCCCAAGCTCAAAATCCGCATCGTCCGGGATGATGAAGCGGATTTCATTTTTATCAGCGATATGTTTTTTCGCATCAAGCAGGCGGCGGATGAGGAGAGAAAACTAGTGCTGATCCTGCCGAACCCGGTGCCGTCGTACCGCAAAGTGGCCTATCTGATCAATCAATGGAAGGTGAACTGCAGGAATCTGTATGTATTCGCCATGGATGAATACGCGGACGAGAACGGCCGTCTGGCGCCGGAATCCTGGCCCCAGGGTTTTACCTATGCGCTGATGCATAATTTTTATTTTCAGATCGACAAAGCGCTGCGGCCGCCAAAAGCCAATTTCCAGGCGCCCAATAATAAAAACATTCGTCACTACGGTCGAATGATCGCCGACATGGGAGGCGCGGACATGTGTTACAGCGGACCGGGCTGGACCGGTCACCTGGCTTTCATCGAGCCCGATGCGCCGGAATTCGATGCGCCGCTGGAAGAGTGGAAAAAAATGGGGCCGCGCATCGTCACGCTGAGTCCCTTCACCCTGGCGCAGAATTCCCTGCACGGCAGCTTTGGCATGAGCGGAGACCTGGCTCTGGTGCCGCCCAAGGCGGCCACCATCGGCCCGGCTGAGGTGATCGCCGCCAAGGCGAGAATGGAAATGCACAGCCTGTCGGTGCACAACACCGCCACGTCCTGGCAGCGCATGATCTCACGGCTGGTGCTGCACGGCCCGGTGACGCCAAGAGTGCCCTCTTCCATCCATCAGCTGCTGGAAACCGATTGCATTGTCAGCGAAACCATCGCCCAGAATATAGAACCGCATTGGGATAAAGGGTATTGAGATGGCCGCTTCATTGATGGCCGGCGCCGCGGCGGTAGAGATCACACCGCAGGATAGCCAGTTCCTGTACGGATATCCGCATGTGCGGCGCTTCAGCACCGGCGTTCATGACCCCCTGTTCTGTTCCGCTCTCTACCTGACCGACGGCAGGGTGGAACTGATGATGCTGACGACAGACGTCATTTTTATCAGCAAGCCAATCGCCCGCTCGGTCCGCGAGCAGATCCATGCGGCCACCGGCATCGCGCCGGAAAATGTGCTCATCACTGCCACGCACACCCACTCCGGCCCCATCACGGTCGATTATCTCAGCAACGAGCAGGACGACGCTGTGCCGGCGGTGGATCAGAACTATGTCCGCTTTATGCAGGAGCGCATGACCCGGGCGGCTGAGCAGGCGCGGAAAAACGCGGTGCGAGCACAGGTGGGATTGGCTTTGGCGGACAGCACCGGCATCGGCACGAACCGTCGTGATCCATCCGGGCCGGCGGATCATCAGGTGCCGGTGTTGATGGTCCGTTCGTTGCTGGAGGATAGATTCATCGCCTGCCTGCTGGTCTGCTCCATGCATCCCACGGTGCTGCATGAGGACTCGACGCTGATCAGCGCTGATTTTCCCGGTATGACGAGAAAGTATCTGCAAGAACATCTTCTGGGCGCCGGGGTTCCCGTGCTGCACTGTACAGGCCCTGCCGGCAATCAGAGTCCGCGCCATGTGACCAAGGCCAACACTTATGCCGAGGCGGAGCGGCTGGGCGTGCTCCTTGGCCGAGCGGTCGAGCGGGCGGTCTCCTCCGTTGTGGAGTATATCGCAGATCCCTGTCTGCAGTGCCTGCGCAGTGAGATCGGTCTGCCGAGAAAGCCCTTTCCCCTGGTCGCTGCCGCCCAGGCCGCTCTGGACCAGGCAGCCGCCAGACTGTATCGTCTGCGCAATGAAAAAGCGGAACGACAAGAGATACGTACAGCAGAGTGCGATTGGTTCGGCGCAGAAGAGACGTTGAGCCTCGCTCTGGCTGAACAAGAGGGCAAGGTGGCGGCGGCGGTGCGCGACTGCCTGCCGGCAGAGATTCAGATTTTTAAAATCGGACCCTGGACCTGGGTGGCCTGGCCCGGCGAGCTGTTCGTTGAATATGCGCTGCAGATCAAGCAGGCTTTTGCGCGCACCTTCGTCATCTCTCTGGCCAACGGCGAGTTGCAGGGATATATCGTCACGGCAGAGGCCGCCGCGGCCGGAGGGTATGAGGCGTCCAACGCACTGTTCAGCCATATCAGCGGCCAGCTGCTGGTGGACGAAACCAAAAGCCTGCTCATCCGAGGGATGCCTGATGGATCTGGTCCTCGGAGTTGATCTAGGCACCAGCTATTTCAAACTGGGGTTGTTCGATGCTCAGGGCCGGCTTCGCGGCTTGAGCCGGGTGGCAGTGATCAAGGACACCGGCGATGGCATGCGAGCCGAACTCCCGGTTGATCGATTCTGGCGCATGCTGCGCGAAGGACTGCAGCAAGCCTGCAATCAGGCGAACGCCGCTTGCGATGGCATAAAGGCTGTGTCGTACGCCTCACAGGCGAACAGCTTTATTCTACTGGATCAGGCACACCAGCCGTTGACGCCTCTTGTTCTATGGTGCGATGAGCGCGCCCGCAGCCATCCGGCTGTGGGACATCTCTTTGACAAAGAGCAGTTCCTTGAACACACCGGGCTTGGCGTCTCCTGCAATCACCAGTTTTGCGTCGCCAAGATCCTCTGGTTTCAGCGCCATCATGCCGCCCTTTGGTCCCGGGCCCGCCATCTGTTGACTCTATCGGACTATTTTACGTTCTGTCTGACCGGTGAAACAGTCGGCGACATGGGCACCGCTTCGCTGCTCGGACTGTTGGACATCCATCAGGCGGAATGGTTGAGATCGATTGTGGATTTGGGAGCTGTGGCGCTCGCCAAACCTTTACGGCCCGGCACTATGGCAGGTAAA
>JAKJDB010000147.1 GCA_022706175.1 Candidatus Zhuqueibacterota bacterium
CAGCCGGGACCTGCCTCTGCACGCCCTGGCGACGCCGTCCGCAACCGAACCGGAGGCAGGCGCCTCTTTTCAGGAGCAGGTCGCCTGGTTTGAAAAAAAGTTGATCCTGGAGGCTCTGCAGGCTGCGGCGGGCAATCAAAGCAAAGCCGCCGCCCGGCTGGGCATGGGCGAACGGCATCTGCGCTACAAATTAAAAAAATACGGAATGAAGTAAAAGGCCGGACCGGCGATGCCTCAATAGCCGGCGGAGATCCCCAGAGTAATAAAATCAGCCCGATAGCGATAATACGGATCGTTGGATTCATTTTGCACATTCTGGTAACCGAACATAATCCCCAGCGGTTGCCAGTTCTTCGCCAGCCGCACTTTTTTCTCCACAGAAACCGACCATAAAAGACGGCGATCTTCGCGCAGCCGTTCGTCCACGAACGGCACGCCGTCCAGTTGCACCGCCTGCCGCTGATCATAATATTTCCATAACAGGGCGCCGCCGAGCTGAAGCGTCCAGCCGGGAACAAAGAGCATTTTAAGCGACGGCGCCAGTGAAAAACCGTGATAGCCGAACACATCATCGAACAGCTCTTCATCGGAATAAAAAGTGCTGTCGCCGGTGCCGAGATAGCGCACCGAGTTGATGAAATTATGACGCACGGCAAAAAGGACATTGGCGCCGACAGCCGGCGTCAGCGCCTGCGCCACCTTTACGCTGAAAAGGCCCTGCAGGCTCTGCTCCTCACCCAGGGCCACCATCTCGACAAAAGCATCCGGCACAGTGAGATCATGATCATGCGAATACCATTTTGACGAAAAGTCCGCTTCCGCCAGCACGGTAGTGCCCTTTTCGGAAAACCAGCCCCAGCGCATAAACAAAGACGGTTGCATGGAGGAAAAAGCGGACAACAGGGGATAGTGCACATACTTGGCCGTGGCGCCCAGATACAGATACAGAGACGGCTGTAAAATCCAGCGCACGTTGGCATAGCCGTTGACCTGCTGCTGCTCGTACCAGGCGTAAGTATCACGATGAAAGCGTTTTTGCGCCGAGAGACCCGATTGCAGCCGCGCGGCCGAATCATGGTTCTGGTGATAGTACGCAACGCCGATGCCGTGTTGATGATAGGAGCGATCACCGTATCGACGAAAGGTCTCCGCCTCTCCCTGGTAGTAGAGACGAAGGCCGTAGGTCTGTTGCAGCCAATCCTGATTCAGCTGCAGAGTCAACCCGTTGTACCAATCGCCGCTCTCCAGGTAATTGGCAAACGCGTTGCTGGCGTAACCGCTTTCGTTGTCGGCTGTTATAGTTATCTGTGCCGATAGGAGCAGTGGAATCAGTGCGAGTAATTGGAACATGCGTCGCATTTCGTTATCCTTAATGACCGAGCAAAGGCATTCTGCCTTTGCTCGGTCCAGGAAGATCAGTTGCCTTTACCGGAGGCATTACCGCCCCTGCCTGAACCTTTGCCGGTGGCTCCATCTGTCGGCGTGCCTTTGCCGCCGCCAAAGCCCTTGCCCATTCTGGCGCCGCGGCCGAACTTGTTGCCGGTCCCGTCCTGCGGCTTGACCCAGTCGATGTCCTGACAATTGGACACTCCGTCCTTGTCCGCATCCATCAGACGGTCGTTGATGCCGTCGCCATCCTCATCCACAAACGCATGCATGCGTCTGCCGAATCCTTTGCCCTGGCCCTTGCCCTGACCGGCGCCGCTGCCATCCTGCGGCTTGACGTAATCCGGATCCTGGCCGTTGGGAATGCCGTCGCCGTCCGCATCCGGCGCATTATCGTTGAGACCGTCGCCGTTCTCATCGACAAATCCGGCGCCCTTGCCCTGGCCGGCGCCCGGTTTGACGTAATCCTTATCCTGGCCGTTGGGGATCCCGTCGCCGTCCGCATCCGGCGCGTTATCGTTATAGCCGTCGTTGTTAAGGTCGACAAAATTTTTGCCGTGTTGGACTGCCGGAGCTTTGAGCGTGTCGGTCTGCGCCCACGTGCCGGCGGCGGCGAACAGAACAAACAGAGCCGCTAAAAATAATGCTGTGCGTTTCATGATAAACCTCCAAAGAGTAATAGTTCGTTATGTGGTGCGGTTTATTTAATCAGGCCCGAACACATCAACCAACTGCAATCAGCGTGCCAAAAACAATATTTTTGTAACCACTTGTTATTATTGATAGAAATTCTATGGACCAACTGCTTTTTCGACTAGGTTGACGAAGTGTTTCGACCATCCGGTCGAAATACAGCTTTATTGCAAAAAAATCATTCGAGCTATCCATTTCTCACCATCGAGTTGGAGACAGGCAAGATAAACGCCGCTCGGCACAGTCTGAGAGCTGCTATTGGTTCCATCCCAGTGTTGTTGATACACACCGGGAATCGCGTTACCCTGGGCCAGGGTTTTAATCTTGCGCCCCCTGAGATCATAGACATCTAAAGCGAACAGCGCTGGTTTGCGAACAGCGAACTGAATCATCGTTGATCCGTTGAAAGGATTGGGATAGTTCTGTAACAGCCCATACTGTAGCGGATTCAATTTTTCTTCCTCATGCAGATCCAGACTGGTGGTCGAAAATGTCCTTACAGAAGAACGAATTAACATCGGCTCATGCTCGACAGCCTCGTAGTACGTTTTGAAGCGCAAAACCGGATCGGCCGCATAGCTGAATAGATCCTCCATAAAATCGAAGGAGATCGTTTGATAACGCAATTCGGCGGTAACAGTTAATGTACCGGACTCCTGGCCGATGAATATTCGGTAATGAACGTTATCAGTGCCGCTGCCCTGCTCACCCGCCTCATTGCGGTTGAAATCAGGATCCACCGCTGCTTCGCCGACCACAGCGATCGTCTCATATCCCTGCACCTGCGCCGTGAATCCTTTAGGTGGCAGGCGATTGTCCTTAACATATCTGGCGCCGCGCAGCAGCGTATAGGTGACCCGCTCATCCACATCCTGCATCACGGCCTGATAGATCTGTACCTGTCCGGGATCACGGATAACCCGATGATGCCGTTCCACGCCTTCCTGTTTTCTGAGAATTTCTCCAAACGTATTCCAGTTGCCGGATTCAAAAAGGATATGGTTGTTCTGATTTTTGACCAGCAAATGCAGCCAGGCCTGCCGGCTGGGAAAGCCGGTCGGGAATTTATGTCCCGTAAGGTTTTCAACGCGAACGATCAGCGCCAGAGTATCAGCGGCTATTTGCCCATCAACGGAAAGAGCCACCGTCGCCTCATTCAACAAGCTTTTTGTTTTTCTTTTTGTCGTAGCCAGGTTGTCGGCAGACGCAGCGATCCCGATCTCCTTGGGGAACTTGCTGAAAATGGAATTCATCAGAACATTGGCGCCGACAAAATCATGTGCATACACCGGAGAGCGCAGGGTTGTCAGCGTAGGCGGGCTGGTCGTTATTTTCATGGGCTCCGAAACCGGCGGCATATGGCAACTTTGGCACGACACGCCGTTTGTGGCATACACGCTGTTTTTCCACTCCAGATATGGAACCTGCTCGGGGAAATAACCGGCTATCTGTCCCTGATTATCGACGTACGGAGTGAAAAGCGTATGGCAGACCGCACATAGTTCCGATTGCTGCACATGCTGGGAGTAGACCGGAGAATAACCTGTCTGGTTGAACATGGGCATGCCGGTCGGAGCAGCATAAGGTCCGAAGATAATGCGATCGTTGCGGATCACATAATGACCCGAGAATCCGGACTCTTCGCCGAAATGATCCTTTTGAATCTGATGACAAAGGGTGCAGCTGACGCCATCGCCACTCAATGGATCAGACACGGCCTGGGAAAACGAATAGGAAGTCGATCCATTGAAAATCGCCTCGGTCCGCCCCATTGGCGCATGACAGGTGGTGCATTTGTCTTCAATGATGGATTGGAGTGCTGAATGGGCAGTGACCTCTGCCGATACCTTGGCCTGCCAGAGCGGATCTTTGAAAGAGTTGGCCATCATCGTAGATCGCCAAAGTTCCGTTGGACTGATGTCTGTTCCCAAAGAGGTCGTAAAAGCGCCATTGCCCGCTCGGTGACAGACCGCGCAATTTCCTGAACCGGAAAATAAATTTGATTTCTGCCTGGGCAGTTCCTGAGCGGCTGATTTTAGGCAAAGGGACAAAACACCGAAAAGAACGAGAACGTTCGATTTTGGTAAAAGCAATTTGCACATACGTTCACTCCTTTTCCAATATCATTAAAACGGTTGTCGTTTGCGATCCCCAGAGAGCGTCATTTTGATTCTTATAACCCGATAGCCGGCTATTAAAACGGCAACAGTTTTAGCCAAAACTATCACCTGCTAAGGCTAAAACTGTTGCGTCATGCATGAGACCATGGATGGGATCGTTAAGAGGGGAACCTCAATTCCCTTTGACCGCTCGCTTGCCGCCTTTGCCTGCCGGCTCGCCAGTGGTCGTGCTTTGGCCGCTGCCAAAGCCCTTGCCCATTCTGGCGCCGCGGCCGAACTTGTTGCCGGTCCCGTCCTGCGGCTTGACCCAGTCGCTGTCCTGACAGTTGGGCACTCCATCCTTATCCGCATCCATCAGACGATCATTAACGCCGTCACCATCCTCATCCACGAATCCGCCCATGCGTCTGCCGAACCCTTTGCCCTGGCCCTTGCCCTGGCCCTGACCGGCGCCGCTGCCATCCTGCGGCTTGACGTAATCCGGATCCTGACCATTGGGAATGCCGTCGCCGTCCGCATCCGGCGCGTTGTCGTTGAGACCGTCGCCGTTCTCATCGACAAAACCGGCGCCCTTGCCCTGGCCGGCGCCCGGTTTGACGTAGTCCGGATCCTGGCCGTTGGGAATGCCGTCGCCGTCCGCATCCGGCGCGTTGTCGTTATAGCCGTCGTTGTTAAGGTCGACAAAATTTTTGCCGTGTTGGACTGCCGGAGCCTTGAGCGTGTCGGTCTGCGCCCACGTGCCGGCGGCGGCGAACAGAACAAACAGAGCCGCTAAAATCGATGCTGTGCGTTTCATGATAAACCTCCAAAGAGTAATAGTTCGTTATGTGGTGCGATTGATTGAATCAGGCCCGAACACCCTCTGCCATAGCAAGGTGCGTGCCAAACAACTTTACGATTTATCCATTTGTTATTATTGCAGCGATCTTTTCGCTGCAGCCATCGTTTCGACCGCCTGGACGAGCGAATCCGACCAATCGGTCGAACTTTTAGGAGCGTCCTGTATGATGGAAACCTTTATCGGGCAAAATGCGCCGAGCAGAACGCATGCCGATCAGCTGAAAGGTTGAGTTTCAAAAAAAGGAAGGATATGAATGGCATGTACAATAAAATATGAAGCGGAGTGGCAAAGAGACCAACGCGTTCAATCGAGCGACTCAAAATACACAGGACGCATGGTTAAAAATGATGGCTGATCTGTTACGGTTAAGCATAACAGGCTTCGCGCATGAGCACCTCTTTAGGATTCATGGCGCACGGCAGGCCGCCGTTCCTGAGGCGGCAGGTTTGCCAGGCCAGACAGCGCGTGGAACACAAGGTGCCGCGGAATAGATCAGACCGTTCTCCAACCACGGCAGGCCGCTGATCCGGGCGTACAGGCTGTGCCGGCGGTTGCGGCTGTAAAAGCCTGCGGTCAACGATGCAGCGGATATCAGAATAGGCGAGATTGTTCTCGGCGCACAAAAGGGTCGGATTAAAACTGCGAATCGCCTGCCGCACCAGCGGCTCGGTGTGCACCAGGCCCCAATAGTCCAAACGGGTGGATAGCAAACGGCTCACCGCCATCCGCAACGCCTGCAGCGGCTCGCAGGAATCGCTCCCCTGGCTCATGTTCAGTAAAATTTTCGGACATACGCTTTGCGTCAACGCTCGCACCCATTCGACCTCATAGCCCCAGCGTTTAAACGCCTGCACCAGCGGCAGGGAACCGTTGGTGTCGGCCATTTGAAGGAACTCGCTCACTTTTTCCCGCAGACCGATTTGCCCGCGCGCTTGTTGAAGAATTCTGCGCAACAGCGCTGCACGGATAAAGTTGAACACCGTATGCAGCGACAGTGAATCGTTGCTCGAAATTACCAGTCTGGTACGCGCAGCAAGAAAAAGATCAATCTCGATCGCTGATCCTTCGGCGCCCAAATCCAGGATCACATACTCTGCCGGCAGAGTGGATAAACCTGCCGCCAAACGTCGAGCAGGGTAAGGCCGATGGCCCTCAGCGCTGTTCATCCCCAGCGAACCGACGATCACAAACAACTCCTTGAACAAAGTCGGCTGCACCAGGTCGGCGAGCGGCACTCCACCGTTTTTTAAAAAAGTGGACAGCGCCGGCGTGCTGTTGCAAGCGCCCAGATATCCATGCAAATTAGCGCCGGTGAAATCCGCGTCCACCATAATGGTCCGGCAGCCTTTTTCAGCCAGGTAGAGCCCCATCATCAGCGCAATGGAGGATTTGCCCACGCCCCCTTTTCCGCCGCCCACTGCGATGATATGAGGCCCTGAGGCCTTTTCCATCGCCAGGGGCAGGCGGGGCAGAAACGATTCACGCTGTTTCATGGCAACGGCCATAGCATAGTCCTGTCATTAATTTGTACTAAATCAATTCAGCAAAAAACATACCAGCTATTTTCGTAAATTCGTGCGACATCCCGAATGTAAATACTATATTTAAGACGTTTGCTGCCGCCGTATTTTTCGCTGGATTACTTTTTTGTACTTCAAAACAGCGCTG
>JAKJDB010000148.1 GCA_022706175.1 Candidatus Zhuqueibacterota bacterium
GTCGCTGTTCTGCGTGATGGTCATGGGGCCGCCGCCCATCCAGCCGCGTGGGCGGCCCGGATCGCTCTCAAAACGGGGTGGTCGGCCACTGGAATCAGGCGCACCAGGACGGCGGTCTGGGCGCTGCGGCCGGTTCGAAGCGTCGGCCGCTGCCTGGCCGTCGGGTCCGGCCTCCGGTCTGGGCGGCCGCATGGTTGAATCAGGGCCGCCGGCATCTCCAGGACCCCGACGATCGCCCATCTGGCTTTGGGCTGGATTCAGTTTCCAGGTTCCGGAAAAATCGGTTTTGGTCTGGCTGGTACATGCTATTCCCATGGCAAAGGGGATCAACAGGGCGCAGATCGTTTTCATAATCGCCTCATTTATTGAGTGGAGAATCTTTGCGGAAAAGACGTATCTGCTTGCGATTTGTTCTGTTGTTTTTTATTTTATGACGTTCGCCGACTTGGCCCTCGAGGAATCCTATGCGCATTCCCATGAATATTTTATTTCTCGTCATCGTGTTGATCTGCCTCGAACGGGTGGTCAGCCTGGCGATAAAAGGCGACCTGTTCAAGCCCGGCGCCCTGCAGAACTCTTTTAGAGAACTGGGCAAGACGGTCTGGCTGGGCATGCGGCTGTTTGTGATTTTTTGGATTCTCTACCTTGCGTTTTTATACTGGGTGCAACACCGGCCCTGAGGGAACGCCTCTCCCGCTCACTCCCGCCCGCGCGATAACACACCGGCTTGATCATACACGGCTTCGAACGAGCCGTCATCCAAACCAAGATGCTGCAGCAATTCCAGACTGGATACAAGCGCCTCCCGGCCACCGGTGCGGATAAAGTGGTTCATCCAATTGCGCAGATAGGCGCGCAGCCTCTGTTGGTCCGCTTCGCTCATGGGCAGATTCAGAACCCGCAACTCTTGCAGCAATCCCCGGCTTTCCGCCCATTGGCCGTTGCGGCCGTACTGATTGAGCGCGCCGAACAGGGCGACACGGCAATTCTGTGCCAATGAGCTCTCCCGGCGATAGCGATAAAATCCGTCCGCCAGCACGGTGAAGGCTTCATAGAACAACCCTTTGTCGAACAGCGCACGACCCCAGCGATGGTAGAGATTGATCTCAAAGTCGACGTTGGAGCGTGAATCCCGATTGAATTGCTGAGCCAGCAGAACGAATTGGTAGGCGCGATCGAACGCTTCTTCTTTCGCCGCCAGATAAGCCCGGTTGTAGGCCAGCAATCCCAGCAGCTCGGTGTTGCTGATCACTCGGCCGTTGGAATTTTCGTGCGCATAGATGCGATCCAAACCGATCTGCGCAGCACGATGGTCAGGATAAAACTGGAGCAGATAGCGCGAGTACTCGGCCAGGTTTTGAGTGATGTTGAATCCCATGGGCGTGGTGTTCTCCACCATGAGGCGCCGGTCGAAATGGGTAAAGATGGTGTAGGTGTGGGTGGGGGTTTCAAACGCTTCGGTGGGCCAGCCCAGATCGGCGCACACAAGATTGTAAAGAATGGTGCCGGCCACGCAGTTGAACTGCTTTTGGCGGATCACGTCCAGCAGCGTGGTGGCCTGTTCTTTGTAAGTTACCAGCCAGAAGCTGTGCAGGAAACCGAACACCTTGGCCGCAGAGCCTTCGCGGTCAAAGGGGTCGAAATGATACTCTTTGATCTGCCCCAGCAGAGTGCGATACCACTTCATGGCCACGGCGAGGGAATCGTTCGTATCTGCGCCGGAGAGGATGAACGCCGCCTCGATGAGGGAAAAGCGGTCCAGACGTGCGTCCTGAATGTCCTGCTGCAGCGCCGCCTGCAGATCGAGGGCGTCCGCAGCGTGGGTCAGGCCCACGCAGAGGGCGAGAAGGAGAATGACGGATTTTGTGAGGCGGTTCATGCCTGCCTGCGGTCAGCGGAGCGCGATCTCGATGGCCCGGATCATTTCCTCGCTGTCGGGCTTGACCTTGGGCTCAAAGCGCGCTACGACCTGCCCTTTTCGATTGATGAGAAATTTGGTAAAGTTCCACTGAATCGCGCCGCTGAATTCAGGATTGGTCTTTGCGTCGGTGAGAAAACGATACAGCGGATGGATGTCCTTGCCTGCCACGGATATCTTGGAGAACAGGGGAAAAGTGACGCCATAGGTGGCGCTGCAGAAAACCTTGATGTCGGAATCGCTTCCCGGCTCCTGGGCTTTGAAATTGTTGGCTGGAAATCCCAGGATCTCCAATCCCTGAGCATGGTAGGTTTCGTACACTTGCTGCAGAGCTTCGTACTGCGGCGTCAGGCCGCAGCGGCTGGCGACGTTGACGATTAAAACCGCTTTGCCTAGATAGCGGGTGAGGGACTGCTCTTCGCCGTCAATGGTCCGCATGGTAAAATTCAACGCGCCCTCAGGGCCGCTGGATTTGCAGCCTGGAAGACCGGCGGTCAACGCCAATGCGATCAGGATCAGTGCCACGGTGTTTTTCATCGGGCTTCTCCAAATGTTTTCACTTACAACACTGCGGTCCGTTTTTTATTTCTCCGGGGCCGGCTCATTGAATGGGAAACAGGACAAAGATGAGCGGATCCCAGATCATGTGCGACAGCAGAACCGCCGGCAACCGGCCGGTCATGCTATAAAGGCCGCCCCAGAAAACGCCGCACACCAGCGCCGCCAGCAGCAGCACCGGGTTGGCGGTGCAGAGATGCACCGCCACATACAGAGCGGTGGTTATCGCCGGCGCAGCCCATCGGGAGTTGCGGCCTTGAAAATGGTTTTGTATGAATCCACGCCAGAAGAGCTCTTCACCAAAACCGATGGGAAAAAAGAGCAGGCCGGCCACCAGCGCGGGTGAAAGGCCGGCGCGGTTGGCATAGATGCTGCCGATGTTCTGATTTTTATGGATCCCCAGCCCAGGCAGCCACTTTTCGATCAGCGACAACATCTCGTTGCCGATAAAGAAAATCAAGTACAGGGCCAGCGCGGAACCGATGCCGATGAGCACATCGCGTCCGGTGGGCCACAGATCCGCTTTTTTCAACGATCCGCAGGCCAGGGTGATGCCGCTCAGCAGCATTGTGTTGAAACTCATCATCAGCCAAAAGTTGAACGGCTGCACCACAAAGACCAGATACCAGAGGACCAGGGCAAGGCCCAGGCTGAGCGGGAGACACTTTTTCATAAGTACCAGTCTCCCAGCAGACCCAGGAGCAGCAGCAGACTGAACGCGCCGTGCAGCTGCGCCGTGGCGGCATCGATCACGGCGAACTGATTCGGCGGCAGGTCGGATTTATGATGAACCTGCGCAATCCGTTTCAGCGCCAGCGGCAGGGATAGAAAAGTGAGCAGGGTCAGCCACGGCAATCCGGCCAGCCCGATGAGGATCAGGATCAGGGCATAGGCGCTGAAGAGCAGCGCATAGTACATTTTTTTGGCCGCCGCTTCGCCGATCAGGATGGGGATGGTTTTGATATCCACCACCAAATCGTTTTTTATATCGCGCAAATTGTTGCTGTGCAAAACGGCATCCACCAGAAACGAGATCGGCAGGGCATACAGCACCGGCTGCCAGGCGAACCGGCCCGTCTGCACCATATAGGCGCCGAGGGTCATGGCTGAACCAAAGGCGATAAAAACCGCTATGTCGCCGAGCGCGTGATATTTGAAATGGAACGGTCCGATGGTGTAAAAAAATCCGAGAACGCCGCCCAAAGCGATGAGCCAGAGCAGCGCCAGGCCGTTGGGCGCCGCCCAGACCAGGTAGGCGCCGATGAGCGCCGTCAGGCTGTACAACAGGGCGGACCAGCGCAGCAATTTCACCGGCTCGATGAGCTTGGCCACCAGCACGCCGCTGGATCCATAGGTGCCCTCGCGGTCCACTTTCTTTTTAAAATCCGCATAATCCGATAAGACGTTGGCCGCTGCATGGGCCATCATGCAGCCGAGCACAGTCAGGATGAAATGAAACCAGTTGAACGACAGAGTGGGGACTCGCATGACTGCGAGCAGACTGCCCAGCAGCGGAGGCGCCACGCTCATGGTAAAGGTGAACGGTCTGACCGATTGCCAATAGACTTTTGGCGGCGTCATAGTGTCTCTCCTTGGGGTGAATGAATTTTTTTCTCTGCAACCACCAGGTGAACCAAACCGAAGAAAAAAGGGTGAATGTCGACCGCCTGCAGTCCGCCGGCGGTCAGCACCTCCATCATCGCCTGCGGCGAGCGAAAGGCGTACATGGATTCCATGAGGTAGCGATAGGGCTTTGCCTGGCCGGTGATCAGGCTGCCGACGGCCGGAGCGATGATTTTTTTGTATACTTGCAGCAGGCTATGGCTGAACCGGTTCTGCGGCTTGTAAAAGTCCAGCAGATAGATGCGGCCGCCGGGTTGCAGCACGCGCCGGCATTCGTCCATATCCTGTTGCAGATGGACGAAATTGCGCACGCCGAAGGCGCAGGTGATCGCGCCCACGGAAGCGTCGGCCAGGGGAAGCCGGCTGACCGCGCGGACCGGATGAAACCGGCTCAAGCCGAAGCGTTTTTTCTTCTTTGTTGCCAGATCGAGCATCTCGGCAGAAGGATCGCTGCCGATGACCAAAGCCGGAAGGACTTGATGAACGGCGGCGGCCATATCGCCGGTGCCGCAGGCCAGATCCAGCACCGGCGTGTTCCAGCCCCGTTTCCGATAGAATGCCGCGGCGCGCCGAGCGGTAACGCGGCGCCAGCGGCGATCCAATCCCATGCTGGCCAGGTGATTGAAACGATCATAGTTTTTTAGAAAGCGGCCGGAGAACTCGAAATGGGTGTAGGGCTTCATTTTGTCTTGACCAGAAATTTGCCGTGCGTGTACGAGCCGTCCACCCAATCGATTTTTTCTTTGACGCGCATGAAACTCATGCCCACAAAGCGCGGATTGCGGCTGAGAGCGGCGATATAGTCGCCCAGAGGCTGGTCCAGCACCTTTTTCGCCGACAGGCCGGCGTGGCGGAAATAGGGCTTGCCCTCTTTTTTAATGATCAACAGCATGTGGGCGGAAAAAATGCCCGGCTGGTTCTGAATGAGGCTGACGATGTCGCCGTCCTGCAGCGCCTTGGCATGTTTCTCTACCTGGTCGAGCGGCAGGTAGGCGATCGTTGCGGTCCGGTCCGGCATCAGCACCGGGATGTCGGTGATCGATTTGCCGGCAAAGAAATTTTTGTGGCTGATGGTGCGCGTCGACCAACGCACGTCTTTAGCGCCGACCTTTTTGGTGACATCCTCCAGACACCACTTGTTGGCCGGCAGCCAGTCCACCATGGTGTAGTGGTTGCGAGTGGCCATGGAGATGATGCCCTGGCGGTAACGTATGTGCTGCAGCACGTTGAAAAATTCTTCGTAATAATCCGACAGGGAGAGGGCCAACACGATCTCACAATAGGTCATGCAGTTCACCTGGCGCAGGTTCAGCAGCGGTTGGGTTTCGTAACGACCGTTTTCGCCCTCTCCTTCACAGACCAGCTCGTAAGGCGCGTCGAGAAACCGTTCCGAATAGTAGGCCATGCGTTGCGCCGGTTCAGCGAGGGCGACGCTGACCCGGCGGATGTCCTGATCGATCTCAGCGACCGTCATCTGGTAGTAAGGGTTTTCCGTTTTGACCTGCGCGCAGAGCAGGCCGGGAAGCAGAATCAGCAACCATCCGTTTTTTTTCATCGCCAAGACCTCGAAGAAGGTGTTTTCATTGCGCGGCAAAGGTGAGAATCACCTGCGCTCGGCCGGTGAACGGTTCGACGCGCACGCTCTCGGTGGCCGGATCGTAGAGGCCGCCTTGAACCGACTCGGCGGTCTGCCGCTCCGGGTGAGGCAGACGGATCACCACGCACGCGGGCTTGTGGTCGGAATCGCAGCGGATGTCCGCGACTATTCTGTTTTCCGCGAGCTCTGAAGAGGCTTGCAGAGAGAGCGGACCGAAATAGGAGGCGACGTTCGTCAGCCGGATTCGTTTGCCCTGTTCCAGATAGCAACGCGGAATGCCCGACAGAAGGTTCAGAGTTGTCCCTGCCTCCCGGTACAGCATCCAGCGGGTTTGCATGAGAAACCAGCCTTCCTCATGCGTTTTATGCGGACTGACTTCGTACAGATGCTCCCAAAAGGTGTAGGTTTGCCGGTCCACCAGCGCCGCCACCGTATTATAATAGGCCTTGAGAAAGGCCGCCGGCTCGCCGCGCTGCAAATGCACCAATGGATGCGGGCTGTAATACGGTTGACTGAATGCGGCATTGTGCAGCGTCATCAGATCGTTATGGAATTGCAGCATAACCTCTGCGGCCGGTTCCCGGGCGTCGACGACCTCTTGCAGAACCAGATAGAGCGGTCCGAGCAAAGAGTCGCGCGTGATCATGGCGCCGTGGGTGAACCAGACACCGCCGTCGGCGTGCAACGCCAGAGGACCGCGGTACTCGGCCCAGGGCGCCAGAGTCGGGCACCAGACGCCGTCGGCCAGTGGAATGACGGGCGATTTCGCCAGCCCCTCGAACACCGCGGTACGAATGTCTTTGCGCAGGTCCGCCGCTTCTTGTCGCCAGCGCTGGGCCTGAACCGGATCGACGCTCTGGTACATTTCCGCCGCCCGGCTGAGGCCAAGATAGGCATATCCGCTCAACATGAAAGAGTGAAAGGGGTCCTCCGGATCCGCGGTCTTGCCTTCCAGCATGCCGTAGCCTCTGCCGCGCAGTTCTTCGCGCAGGTTGCGCCGGC
>JAKJDB010000149.1 GCA_022706175.1 Candidatus Zhuqueibacterota bacterium
CCTTTTCGGCCGCTACCGGTCGAATTAAACAGAAGCCAATACACTCTTTAAAAAAAAGGAGAAGCCCATGACGCCCGATCTCGTTGTACCGATCATGATTTTCGGCTCTTTCGCCTATGCCTGGCGGATTCTGCTGGATTACAAGACGCGCAAATTGTTGATCGAAAAGGGGCTGGTGGACGATAAGGTCAAATATCTGTTCGAAAGGACCGCTGAAGCCCAGGTCCCGGGTGCGCTGAAATGGGGAATGGTGCTCATTGCCGTCGGCCTTGCCTTTTTTATCGGCCGGATGATGCCCGACGCGCAGGAGGAGTATACGGTCGCATTTGCCGCTCTCTTTGGCGGCATCGCCCTGGTGCTCTATCACACGGTGGCATACCGCTGGTTGAAAAATCGGTCGATGTAAAAACAGCGGTGCAGCCCCAGACGGGGCTGCACCGTTTGGGGCTGCATTGGTCAACGGCGTTCGCTTCTTTGGGACAGCCTCAGACCTGCTTTTCCGCCTGTTCTCGCCGTAATCCTCACCCCCCTACACACATGAGCTCGCACTGCGGCGTGGATAAAAACTCACAGCCGTCACTCGTTACTACCACCATCTCCTCCACGGTCACCACTCCATGACCTGCGACCGTCAGCCTCGGTTCAATGGTGTACACCTGTCCTTGCTCGATCGGCAAAAAGGACAAGTTTTTATAGCGATCCCACCTGGGCGACAACAGACCGCCGCCGTCGTGAGCGCTGCGGCCCACCTGATGGCCCAGAGCGTGCGGATATTCCTCATAGCCCGCCTGAACGATATGGTCGCGCGCCGCGGCATCCACGACCCAGCCCGCGACACCGGGTTTCAGCGTGGCCGCGGCTTTTTCAATGGCCTGATGAATGACGTCAAATCCGCGCTGCACGTGAGCCGGCGCCTGCTTTTCGCCGGGCCGCAGGATATACCAGGTTCGCTGCAGATCCGCCACATAGCCGTTCTTGCTCACGCCGAAATCCATATTGATGATATGGCCGGGTTCGATTTTGCGCGTCGTGGGCCCTGCGTGGGTGCCTGCCGTATCCGGGCCGGTAAAGACGGAGGGACAATGGTCCGCTCCCCAGGCGGGCGTCAGCCCTTTTCGCCGCAGTTCCTGATTCACCACCTCGGCCACATCCTGTTCGCTGAGCCCCGGCCGCAGGTGATCGGTGACTTTAGTGAAAATTTCCAGCGTCTCTGCGATCGATTCGCGGATGGCCTGCAGTTCACCCTTGGACTTGCGGCCGCGCAGCGAGGCGATGATCTTTTCGCTGGAGACCAGCCGCTGAGAATAGGGCGTCCCCTGCAGATAATCGCACAGCATCAGATACAGGCCATGGGTCAGGCCGTCTGCCATCACATCATCGCGCGAATAGTTGACGGCTATGGTCCGAGGATCCAGCTGCTGCAAAAGCCGAAGCAGAGGGTCTTTGATCGTGGTCTTGTACGACTCCACCGGAAACGGCGTCCGCATTTGAACGCCCGCGGCATCGATGGCGCCGACGAACGCCGCTTTGGTCCCGTTGCGGCTCACCAGAAATGCGGCCGGCCAGACCACCGAAGCGCTGACGATCAAATCCATGATTGGATCGGGCGTGGCCGAGGTCTCGCGCACAAAGATCAGCCAGGCATCGATCTGCTGCTCGTTCAGGATGGCAACCGCTTGATCAAGTTTCTCTTTCAACATGGGTAGGGCCCTTCCACTCGTGCTCGTCGTCAACCCGGCCGGCGGATTACGCCGGCTGCTCGCTGGTGGGAAAAAACAGATGATCGCTGAAGGTGGTCTGAAATTCCGGGTCGCCCGCCACCTCCACGTACTGCACTCGGCCGGCCATCCGTTCTATCCACGCCCATTCTCTAGTGGAACGAAGCGCCAGCTCTGCGCCCACGTACGCCGCATTGCCGATGAAATGGATTTTTTCGAGATGGATGTTCGGCAGCAGTCCGATGGCCACGGCCATATCCTTACGGATGTACTGGCCAAAGGCGCCGGCCAGATACAGGGCATCCAGTTCTTCTACGCCGACGCCGGCGGTCTTGAGCAGGATTTGAATGGCTGAGGCGATTGCGCTCTTGGCCAGCTGCACCTCGCGGATGTCTTTTTGCGACAGCCTGACCTCGCCGCCGGCCGGGCCGCTCAGGCGGATTATTTCGCCCTGCTCCTCGTCGCGGATGATCGGCAGTGCGCCATCGGGCTGCAGGCGGCCGGTGAAATCAAGGCAGCCGGCTTGAATCAGCGCACCGACGGCGTCGATCAGGCCGGAGCCACAGATGCCGGTGGCCGGTACATCGCCGATGACATGTACCTCCCAGCGGCCTTTATGGTAGGAGACGCGATCGATGGCGCCTTCTCCGGCGCGCATGCCCTGGCCGATGGCTGCGCCCTCAAAGGCCGGACCCGCGGCCGCCGAAGTGCTCCAGAATTGACCGTCTTTGGCCAAGATCATCTCTCCGTTGGTGCCGATGTCCACCGCCAACCAGACGCCTTTCTGCTTCTCTGCCAGGGATAAAAGCACGGCGCTGGTGTCGCCGCCCACAAACCGGCCGATGACCGGCATGAAATAAATCTGACCGGCCGGGTGCAGGGCCAGACCGAGGTCCACGGCCTGGCGGCTCTGACTGCGCCGGAAAACCGGCACATAGGGCATCTGGGCAAGATACTTGGCGTCCAGACCCAGCAGCAGATGCTGCATCACCGTGTTGCCGGCAATGACCGCCTGATAGATCTGCCGGGCTTGAACGTTGCACGCGCTGCACATCTCCTCGATGCTGTCATTGAGCAGGTCGATCACTGCTCGCTGCAGCCGCAGAGTATGTTCTCGGCTAGTGGAGGCGTAGGAGATGCGGCCGATGACGTCCTCGCCATAGCTGCGCTGTGCGTTCAACCGGGCGCTCGTGGCCAGATGGCTGCCGTTGGTCAGATCGATGAGTTTGCACACCACCGTGGTGGTGCCCAAATCCACCGCCAGGCCGTAAATCCGGCCTTGATCGGGCGGCTGCAGATCCGCCACGATATCATCGATAAGGATCGCTGTGGCGGAAAACTTGAACTGCCGCACCTGCTCGCTCATTTGCGGCAGCAGCAGCGGCGACAGCTCTGCCGCCGGCGCCGCGGACTGCAACGCGTCCAGCAGCAGCTCCTCGTCAGAGACCGTACGGTGCAGATCCGGAGTGGCTATGGTTACCGGAACAGCGCGCACAGCCGGCTGCAGCGCCACCCGGCGTGTTTCGCCCTCGCTGAGGATATCCCGTTCGTCGTCTGCAGCGGCCTCGGGCACGGCGACGATGCCATCGGCATAGACCGGACTGGTGCAGGCCAGCCGCCAGCCCTGGCGTAGCTCTTCAGCTGTCAATTGAACCTGATCCTCTTCAGAGGGCGGAATATCCAGGTCGTGCACGTGCACCCGGCAGCGGCCGCAGACGCCGTTGCCGCCGCAATAGGCCGACAGGTCGATGCCGAGCCGGCGCGCCGCTTCAAGGATCGTGATGCCCGGGGGAAATTTTGCGGAGAGGCGTTTCGGCAGAAAGGTTAGAGTGACGGAAGATTCAGTATTCATCGATGTCAACCGGTCCGGGAGACTGACACCGTGCGAGACGCCAGTCTCGATTTTAGTTTTTCCAGAAACTGATACGGCACGCTCATGCAGCCGAGCATCAACTCTCCCTGCCGCGCGCCGTGGCAATCGGAACCGCCGGATTCCACCAGCCCGTGCTTGGCGGCCAGCTCCTGAAAGTGTTGAATGTGATAGGCTTGATGCTTGGGATGCAGGGTTTCCAGGCCGTCCAATCCGCAGGCGATCAGACGATGGATCACCGCATCGGTGACGCCCACCGCCGGATGGGCGACGATGGCGAGGCCGCCGGCCGCGTGGATCAACGCGATCGCCTCGTCCGCGTCCACCTTGATTTTCGGCACATAGGCGGGACGGTGCTCTGCGAGAAACTTGTTGAACGCCTCCTGAAAGGAAAAGACGACCCCCTCTTCCACGAGAAGATCGGCGATGTGCGGCCTGCCGATGGAGGAATGGCCGGCGCGCATCTGCAAAAGTTCAAAGGGGATGTCAATGCCCTGTTGGGTGAGTTTGTGCAGTATCTCTCGCGCCCGCTCCGTACGGAAGCGGCGGAAATTATTGCTGAACTCGTTGAGCGCGGGATTAAGGGGGTCGATGAAATAGCCGAGCAGATGAGTTTCGAGGCCGTCGCAGTAAGAGCTGATCTCGATGCCGGGGACGATCTCCACCCCGTGACGGATGCCGGCTTCGAACGCTTCAGCCAGACCGGTGGTCACATCATGGTCGGTGAGGGAAAGAGCCCGCAGGCCGCGTTCGGCCGCGCTGCAGACGATCTCCTCCACCGGCTTTAGGCCGTCGCTGTGGTTGGAATGTACATGCAGATCGATGTATCCTGAACCGGACGTCAAAGCGCCTCCACGCCGATGGTTCTTGGTTCAACCCTGAATGGCCGCCTTGCGCTTTTTACCGCGCTGCACAGCCGCGGACACCCAGATGCTGATCTCATAAAGAAAAATCAGCGGGATCGCGAGCATCGACTGGGTGAACGCATCCGGCGGTGTAATGATGGCGGCCACGATGAAAATGATTACAATCCCGTATCGCCGCTTGCTGCGGAGAAATTGCGGCGTCAGCAGGCCGATGAGGCTGAGAAAATAAGCGAGCACCGGAAGTTCGAACACAACGCCGAACACCAGGACCATGGTCATCACAAAGCCCAGATATTTGCCGATGGTGATGTTGGCGGTGAGAAAATCATTCTGAAATCCGATGACGAGGAACTTGAGTCCAAAAGGGATGATGATAAAATACGCAAAGGCGGCGCCGATCAGAAAACAGATGACCGTGAACAGCACAATGGGCGGCACCAGCTTGCGCTCTTTGGCCAACAGGCCGGGTACAATAAAGCGCCAAAATTCCCAGGAAACATACGGCAGCGCGATCACCATACCGGCGTACATCGCCACTTTGATATAGGTCATAAACGCTTCAGTGGGCGAAAGGAAGATCAGTTTGACGTCAGGCGCCGGACGATGCAGGAGTTCTACGATCTCTTTGGAATAGACGTAGGCGACGATCGCGCATAGTGTAACCGCCAATAAGCTGCGCACCAGAGTCCAGCGCAGCTCTTCCAAATGGTCGAGAAAGGGCATGCGCTTTTCCGGATCCATCACCTTTTTTACGGCGCGGTGGGCTTTGGCGACGGGACCATCCTCAGTTCCCCCTTGCGCCGTTTTCTCGAATTGAGCTGTTTCCTCGGCCTGCGGCGTCTGTTCAGTCTGTGCGTTTAAAGCGTCCACATAGCTTTCCTCTGTGGGATAACCGTCAGCGGCTGGATTCACAGGCTTGGCTGCATCGTTCGAGGAATCAAGTTCTGGGGCTTGCTCTGTTTTCATGCGATCAAAAAATCCGTGCTAATAGGTGGTGATGATAAAAAAATCGCAGAGGGCTGACATCCGGCCGTCTGCAGGCATGGAGTTAAGACGGGTGTGCGAGATCACGCCCCTCCCTGTCATTTCAGCTGCTTCAGTTCAGCCAAAAATTCCGCTTTCGCCTGAAAGTTCCGATACACGGAGGCGAAACGGACATAGGCCACTTCATCCAGGCTGCGCAGCTCCGCCAGCACCGCTTCGCCGATGACGCTGGACTCGATCTCGTCGATGCCGTCGTCGCGCAGGCCGTTCTCTATTTTGGCAGCCATCTGTTCGATGGCGCCCATGCTGATCGGCCGTTTGATGCAGGCGATTTGGATCGATCGCACCAGCTTTTGCCGGTCAAACTCTTCGCGCCGGTTGTCCTGCTTGATGACCCAGAGCGGTATGTCATCGACCTGCTCACGGGTGGTAAAGCGCCGCCGGCATTTCAGGCATTCGCGTCTGCGGCGAATGGTACGGCCCCCGTCCCGCGTGCGCGAGTCGATCACTTTGCTGTCGTGATAACTGCAGAAGGGGCATCTCATGGCTGATCCTGGACAAAGGCCAACACATAAATAGGACTGATCTTACAACTTAGGAAAAATATCGCTTTTATCCAAGAGATTAATCAAAGCGTATCCGCGTACAGGGGAAAGCGGCCGCAGAGTTCCTTCACCTCGCCGAGCACCTGCTGCTGGATCGTCGTATCGGTCAAATGGGAGAGCACCCGGTCGATAAATCCGACGATCTGCCGCATCTCAGGCTCCCGCATCCCCCGGGTGGTCATGGCGGGAGTGCCCAGGCGAATGCCGCTGGTGACAAAGGGGCTTTGACTGTCGAACGGCACCATGTTCTTATTGACTGTGATGCCGGCCGCTTCCAGAGCCTTTTCCGAATCCCGGCCGGTAAGACCGCGGCTGCTCAAATCCAGCAGCATCACGTGCGTATCCGTGCCGCCGGAGACGATATGATAGCCGCGCGCCATCAGTTCGGCGCTGAGCGCCTGGGCGTTGGCGACCACCTGCTGCTGATAGAGTGTAAATTCGGGCTGCAGGGCTTCCTGGAACGCCACGGCCTTGGCGGCGATGACGTGCATCAGCGGGCCGCCCTGAAAGCCGGGAAACACGTTGCTGTCGATGATCTCGGAGACCAGTTTGAGCTTTCCCTTGGGCGTGGTCACACCCATATCGTTTTCGCCATCATGTCCGAGCAGAATCATGCCGCCGCGTGGGCCGCGCAGCGTCTTGTGGG
>JAKJDB010000150.1 GCA_022706175.1 Candidatus Zhuqueibacterota bacterium
GGGGTGCACCAGCTCGGCCTTTATCACTGGTATTCCGGTCAAGTGGATTATGTGCTCTCGCCCTCTGACAGAAAACAGGGGTATTACTCGATTCTGAACAAGGGCATAGAGGTCAACTATATCACCGGAAGCAAAATACTCCACACACCGGCCGAGTTCGGCGAGCTGCTGCGCCGCGCGCCCGCCTCGGTGTGGCTGCTCGGCGATAAGCCGCTGTTAACCACTGGTGCGGATTTTTATCCTGAAGCAGATTGCCGTTATTTGAGGTCGATCATTAAAAGGTTCGATTACATCGGGCGTGATAACATGACCTTTGCGGTCAAGCTCAAGTAAATATAATGAATCAGGAAAATCTTCCTTATTTGACCAGGAGAATCTTTTTTGCTTTGAATAAAGTCCGGGGTCTGCAGCCGGTACAAGTAGAGGCCGCTGGCCAGGTCCGAACCGTTCAAGTCGACCGTTTGTTCGCCGTTGCTTCTCTCATCCTGATTCGACAGGCAGAGCTTATCCGGTTTGGTGCCGTCCTCGCGGTAGGCCATGGTCAAAGTGTGCCCGCCCTCGGTCAGGCTGTACGCATTCAATCGTTTCCACTCCCAACCGTTCGTCCCTAATCCGTTGCGCATTCGGCTTCCAAGAACAAAGATCTGCCCGTATCGCCAACGGTCACGGTATCTCTTCGCATAAACAACTGCAGATCCACCGCCTCAGCCATCAGGCGATGTCCGGTTTCATTAGGATGAAGATGGTCTCCGGTATCCGCCTCCGGCCGCAGGCGCAGCGTGTCCGCCGGGCTGCGCAATGCCCGGTCAAGATCGATGACGGCATCAAAAAGACCGCTCCGGCGGATCCATTGATTGACGCTCTGTCTTTCGGCTTCATGGGCCGGGGTGTCGTAGGAGGATCCGCCCATGGGAAGCAGGGTGGCGGCATAGACCAGGATGCCGTGGGCGTGGGCGCTGTGGATCATTTGCGTGTAGGCGCTGATCAACTTGCTGCTCACACCGGTCCCCTGAGCGCCACCGATGTCGTTGATGCCGTGAAGGATGATCAGCCAGCGAACGCTGCTCTGGGCCAGCACATCGCGTTCAAAGCGGTTCAGGGCAGAGGGACCCAAACAAGATCCTAACACACAGTTACCGCCGATGCCCTGATTCAGCACCGCCACCTGCTGCGTGGGTGAGTGTTCTTGAAGACGACGGGCCAGTTCATCCGGCCAGCGATTTTGTTTGTTGGTCCCTGAGCCGCGGCCATCGGTGATGGAATCGCCCAACAGGACGATGGCCGCTGAAGAGTCCGGGGCTTTTACATCGATGGTGTGAATCACATACCAGTGATCGGTCCGCACTGCGCCGGAAAAATCTGTTCTGGAGGTCTGATCCCCTGCCAGCAGGTAGGAAGTGGTTCTCGAACCAGGGTGTCCGGTCACATCCGCGGAGGTCTCGGCAAAATGAATGGTGATGGCGACATCGGTTCTCGGCGGCAGTGAAAAGGGAAGCGGATCCGATGTCGCCGCTGCACCCGGCTCCATCGTGACTGTTGGTTTTCCATTAAAGAGCAGAACCCGGTCTGTGGCCGCCTCGATAGCGCCCTGCCCCAGGGAGAGCGCCAGATGGACCTTATTGAGCGTCACCGGGCTAGTGCTGAATTCATTGGAGAAGCGCATCCGCAGGGTGTCCCCGCCCAGGGAAACACGGACGATCTGCCTGAGCGTGTTATGGCTCAGGCCGGGGCTCGGCGGATTATTATTCGGTTCAACCAGCTGCGGCGCCGTGCTCCAGGTTCCAACCCATTTTGCCGGTCCGGCTGACGCGTCCGTGAGTGGGATGAAAAAGAGCAGGAGGGTGCATAGGACCGCCAGGGTTTGCAAACCACGTTGCATTTTTCGAGGAAGAGCTCGAATAAAAAGTCCGGTCGGAGTGAATTGAACAGGCATCATTCTTTTTTACCCAGGTGTGATAGTGTAAACAGATATCAAAGCAAAACACCGGTCTCAAAGGCCGGCCAGGCGGCTAGCGTTGCATCATGCGATCCAGACTTTGAATAGTCATCATTAAAAACCGCGGCTGATGATAGTTGCACCGCCGCATCGGATGAATGCCCCATTTCTCTCTCGATTGGGGTTCGCCGTAGCGGTTGACCGCCTGTTCCCAGGCGCCGATGCCGCGGCAAAAGGCTTTCTTGACAAACTCCCAGGTCCGTCCATACCATTCTCCGGCCCAGTTTTCTCCGCACTGTTCCAGCACGATCATGCATCCGATCAGAATTTCTGTGTGCGCCCACATGGTCTTGGTGGAATAATCCGCTCCCTGAATGTGGTTGGGTCCGGCGAAAACCATATAGTCTTCACTCGCCCAACCATCGAAAGAATGATCCCATCCCATCTCGAGATAGCGCTTGAAATTGGTTTTAGCGCGCTCAAAGAGCCGGTCGTCTTTTTTCAGCAGAGCGGCCTGCATGACCATCCATTGCGCTTCCAGAGAGTGGCCGAGGAACATTCTGCCCTCTTGCGCGGCGATTCTGCTGTAATCATGGGCAAGCTCTTCGTTGGCGATCCGGTACCTTGAATCATAAAAACGGTTCATCAGATGATCGAGGTGGAGATCCCACAGGCCGGCCAGCTCATCGTTCTGCTGCTGCAGCAGCAGGGTCAGCAGCTGGACAAAGATCATGGAATGTCCCTGAATTCTCAGGCCTTGCCATCGCGTGCCTTTGCGATAGTCGACAGCGTCATACGCTTTTTGCGCCGCGCGAATGGATTCGATGGCCAGCTGAAGATCCTCCTCGTCGCCGGTGCAGTGATAATACTCCACCAGACCGATGGCGGCGAACAGCCAGCCATAGACGTCCGTATCCGCCTCAACGCCTTTGATCAGACTGCCGTCCCGATGCACTTTCTCCGCCCATTGTCCGCGACCCAGGTACATATGGTTCACCATAAAATCGCGGGTTCGCCGAGCTATGTCCAGATAGGTTGTTTCGTGGCCAAAATGGGTATATAAAAATGAATAAACCCATATACCGCGTCCCTGATACCAGATATATTTTTCATCATCCACCGGCACACCGTCGGGTGTCAGGTTGCAGATAAAGCCGCCGTATTCCCGGTCGTACCCGCCATGGTCCCAGAACGGCAGATACTGTTTGAAGAGAAGGTCATGAAGTTCATCGCGATGCTGCCGGTAGGTCATCCCCGCCAGGTAACACTCTTGCGCGCTGGTGGGTGTTGCCGTTCTCTTGCTGCACGCCAGGCCGGGCAATGCGGTTGCAGCCGGAAGAGAAAAAAGAAAGCTGCGTCTGTTCATTTTATCCTCGTCGCAGTGGGTGATGGCAGATCTATGGAACAATATAGACATATTTTATTTTTAAGCAAGAGCCAGTTATCACAGGGCGAGGAAAATGTTTTTATTGCGACAGGGCTGACATGGAAGAGCTGAAGGGCCTTGCGGTTTCTGCCGGTTGTTCAGTGGATTGGCGAGTGGCCGGTCTGGGGATGCCAGGACAGGCAGTGGCAGTAACGGAGAAAAGGGAAGCTCAGCGGTTCCTTTGCGCTTTACGCGGCTCTGTGGAGGCGTGCTCGCGCCATGACCAGCTGATGCGCCGGCGAACAAAAAAAGCCTGCTTGGAAAGCAGGCTTGATTTATTTATATTATTGGTGCGCTCACAAGGGATCGAACCTTGAACCTATCCGCCAAAGGCGGACAGGTCCGCTAAGGCGGATTGCTCTGCCAAAAGGTTATGCAGCCATTGGCGGCCTTGGCCGGATTTGAGGAATTTTTCCCGTTTCAGCGCTTCAGAGCGAGTGGCGAGATATTCTGTGTAGACGATTTTTTTGATTTTGAATTTTCTCGTATAGGGGGTTCGTCCACGAAGATGTTCATGGATTCTGCGCTGGAGGTTGTTGGTTTGGCCGACGTAGAAATGGCCATTGGATAATTGCAGTGCGTACACCACAAAAGCGCCATGATCGCACATGGAGACAGCACCGAATAAAAAAAGGCTCAAATGATTGAGCCTGATTGAAGTGTAGTGCGCTCACAAGGAATCGAACCTTGAACCTACTGATTAAGAGTCAGTTGCTCTGCCAGTTGAGCTATGAGCGCAATGAGAAAGTTGAACAAAGAGCCGATGGATCGTGAACCTATCCGCCAAAGGCGGATTGCTCTGCCAGTTGAGCTATGAGCGCTTTTTTTCCGGTCTAAAATATACCCTTTTTGCATAAAAAATACAAGTGAAAAAATAGAGCCTATGAGCTTCGTACAACTAGTGCAGTCCCGGCGCAGCGTACGCCGGTTCCTCGACAAGCCGGTGGACCGCGCTCTGATCCTGCAGTGCGTGGAGGCGGCGCGGCTGGCGCCGTCGGCGGAAAACGTCCAGCCCTGGCGCTTTCTCATTCTGGACGATCCACAGGTCCGGCAAAAGTTTTGCGATGAAAACTTTACCGGACTCTACCGGGTGAGCAAATGGGCGGAAAAAGCACCGGTTCTGGTGGCGCTGCTGGCGGAAAAAGACCTGCTCGCCAATCGCATCGGCAAGCAGATCACCGGCATCCATTATTATCTCATCGACATAGGCATCGGCGGCGAGCATTTTGTGCTCCAGGCCGCTGAACTGGGCCTGGGCACCTGCTGGATCGGCTGGTTCAATCCGGACAAAGCACGCCGTTTTCTTCAGCTGCCCGGCAAATATGAAATAGTCTCTCTTCTGGCTCTGGGCTATCCGGCTGATGGAGCGGTCCGTCCCCTCAAGCGCAAAGCCCAAGCGGACATCTGCCGGTTCAATTCCCTATGAAAATGCCGCCTCTTCTCTCCGGCATTTTGATCAAGCGGATCAAGCGCTTTCTAGCAGAAATCCGTTTGGATGACGGAGAAGAGATTATCGCCCACTGTCCCAACTCGGGCAGCATGCTGGGTTGCGACAGCCCCGGCAGCCGGGTGCTGGTTTCCGTCAGCGAGCGGCCGGGGCGGCGGTATCGCCACACCTGGGAGATGGTGCGCGTCAATGGGGTGTGGGTGGGCATCAACACCCTGGTCCCCAATCGTCTGATTCACGAGACGCTGCTGCAGCGCCGTCTGGCTGCCTTTTCCGATTATACCACGGTGCGGCGTGAAGTCCCATGGGGCGCGCACAGCCGTCTGGATTTTTTGCTCAGCGGCGGCCGCCGGTCGTGTTATATCGAAGTTAAAAACGTCACCCTGGCCCAGGCCGGCGTCGCCTATTTCCCGGACGCGGTCACGGAGCGCGGCCAGAAGCATCTGCGCGATCTGCAGGAGATCGTCCGCCACGGCCATCGCGGCGTGATTTTGTTTCTAGTGCAGCGCATGGACGCGGAGCGGTTTATGCCCGCCCGGTTCATCGATCCAGAGTATGCGCGTTTGTTGTCCGAGTCACGCGAAAACGGCGTAGAGATCGTCGTCTGCCAGGCTCTGGTGACGCCGGAAGAGATCACAGTGGTGAAATTGTTGGAGCCGACAGTATCCGTATGAATATCCTTGGTCTTTCGGACGTAACTGGAAATCACAGTCACAGCAGTGTGGCGCTGTTGCAGGACGGCCGTCTCGCCATGGCGCTGTCGCAGGAGCGCGTGTCGCGGATCAAGAACGATTCCACATTTCCTCAGGCTGCGATCGAGGCGGTGCTGTCTGATGTCCGCCTGAGAATGGATGATATCGATGTGTTCGCCTGCGGCTATCCGGCGCCGCGTTACTACACCAGTCTGCTCGAGCGCAGCCCGCTCGATCTGCCGCGCACGCTGGCGGGCGTGGCTTTGCGCCGGCCGGACCGTCTGCTCAAGTATCTGTTGCCCAATCTGAAAAAAGCTATCTATGATCCCAGTCATGCCGCGTCTTCCAGCGTACTGCCTTCCGGCAAACTGGTGTTTATCGATCATCATTTGGCGCACGTCACGGCCGCCTATGCCGCCTCGGGCACGGAGGAGTGTCTGGCCATCAGCTATGGAGGATTTGCACCGCACGCCGACGGCCGCAACGTGGCCGGCGCGGTGTATCGCTGTTGCGGCGATGACATCGAGTTTTTGCAGGACATCCCTTACTTTGCCACCGGCTGCTGGTTCTCGGGCGTCACAGTCGCCCTGGGGTATCGCTACATGGAGCAGGAGGGCAAGACCATGGGACTGGCTGGGCTGGGGGATGCGGAGGCCTGTTACGATGCGGTGTCCCGCGTCACGACAAGATTTATCGATGGAACGTGGCGGCCGTACGCGCATTGGCTGGATTATGTTTTTACGCCCAGGGCCGATGTGTTCCTTTCCAGCCGCAGCGGACGCTTTCTGCAGGGGCTGCTGAAGCAGCACCGGCCGGAGGAGATTGCGGCCGCAGCCCAGCGGGTGTGGCAGGAGAATCTTTTGCATTTTATTCGATATCTGATCGGCGTCTACCGGATCAAAAAGTTTGCACTGGCCGGCGGCCTGTTCTTGAATGCGGCGATCAACCGCCTGATCGCCGAGCAGGCCGGGGTTGAATCATTGTTCATTTTTCCCCACGCCGGCGACGGCTCCACCCCCATCGGCGCAGCCCTGCAGGCTCATCGCTCGGCGACCGGCGTTCTTCCCCGTCGGCCCATCACCGACGCCGCCTGGGGTTGCGGCTTCGATCGCGCCGCGGTGCTGCAGGATCTGCAGACCTGCGGCGGACCATTGCGTTTTGCCGAGCTCTCCGACGCGCCC
>JAKJDB010000151.1 GCA_022706175.1 Candidatus Zhuqueibacterota bacterium
GGTCGAAGCAGTGCTCTATGACCTGAACACCGACGCTGTGGATCGCAGCCTGCTGTATAAAGCCGGTTACACCGATGATCACCATGCGCCGGGTTTTCTCCTGCGTCCGGACGGGAAGTATCTCGCCGTGTATGCCGAACATTATGATCAGTATTACAGCCGCTATCAAATTCACGATGGATTATCCTGGAGCGGGGAAAAACATTTCGATTGGATCAGGAAGTAGGCGCTGGTACGCACTCTGTCGTCTGGAACGCCGCCGAATCGCCATCCGGTATTTACTTGTGCAGACTTCAAACCCCTCATGGGAAAAAATGGCTGCGCTTGACTTTGATCCGCTAAGAACTCAATAAAACACATTTTTCACTTGACTTTTGTCGACTACTTATTTATATTTGAACCGGTTCAATATATTTTTAACCTATTTAATTGTCCAATTCCAGCCACATATTTCAATTGAGGCCTTACTATGGACAGCACGGCAAGTTCAGTCGACTCCCCCCATCAAAAAGCAACCCCTGATTATAAAAATCCGCAGCTGGATATTGAGTACAGAGTAAGTGATCTGCTGAAGCGAATGACGTTGGAAGAAAAAGTGGCGCAGATGCTAAGCCTGTGGAAACAACGGGAGCAGATTCTGATCGCCGGCACGACACTTCCGGATAAAAAAGGATTGCATGAACAATGCGGCCATGGGCTTGGTCAGATCACCCGGCCAGGCGATCTCAACGGCGGTCTCAGTCCAGCGGCCACCGTAGAGTTGACCAATGCTTTGCAGAAATTTTTTATCGAAGAGACCCGTCTCGGCATCCCTGTGATCTTTCACGAAGAGTGCCTGCATGGATTGGTCGCATCAGACGCCACCAGCTATCCCCAGCCTATCGGCCTGGCCTCCACATTTAATCCCGGCCTGATCGAAGAGATCTACTCGGCGGTGGCAGCGGATGCACGCAGCCGTGGGGTGCATCAGGCGCTGACACCGGTCATCGATGTAATGCGGGAGCCACGCTGGGGCCGGGTCGAAGAGACCTATGGCGAAGATCCCTATCTGACGGCGCAACTCGGCATCGCCGCGGTCAAGGGCTTTCAGGGCGATGGCACGTTCAAAGATAAAAAGCATGTTCTGGCTACATTGAAACATTTCACCGGACACGGCGAACCGGAATCAGGCTCCAACATCGGACCGGCCAACATTTCAGAGCGCGTTCTGCGGGATTTCTTTTTTTACCCCTTTCGCCATGTGTTGAACTCTGCTCAGCCGGCCGCGGTGATGCCCTCATACAACGAGATCGACGGCGTGCCGTCGCACGCGAATACCTGGTTGCTGCAAACGGTGTTGCGCAAAGAGTTCGGTTTCAAAGGAATGATTGTATCGGATTATTTTGCCATCACCGAATTGCACGGTAAGGATGACAGCGTCAGTCATGGCGTAGCGGAGAACAAGACAGAGGCTGCCTATCTGGCGGCCAAGGCCGGAGTCAATATAGAACTGCCGGACCGAGACTGCTATCCCCATTTGATCGATCTGGTGAGATCAGGCAGGTTGGAAGAATCCCTGATCGACGAGCTGGTACGGCCGTTGCTTTACTACAAATTCAAGCTTGGTCTTTTTGAAGATCCCTATGTGGATGCGGCGGACCTGCTTACGGACCAACGATTGGCCCAGGAACGCAGTCTGGCCTTGCGGGCGGCCCATGAAACGATCGTTCTGTTGAAAAATGAACAGGATCTGCTGCCGCTGAATGTGAACCGGGTCTCTACGTTGGCGGTAATCGGGCCTAACGCGGATCGGCAGTTGCTCGGCGGTTATAGCGGAAAACCAAGGCACTCTAGTACGGTTCTGGAAGGCATCAAAGCCAAAGTCGGCAAGGCCGTCCGTGTTCTCTACAGCGAGGGCTGCAAGATCACGGTTAACGGCTCTTGGAACCAGGACGAGATAATTCTTCCGGACGTGAACGAGAACGCCAAAGCCATAGCCGAGGCGGCTGAGGTGGCAGGCCAAGCGGATGTGGTGATGCTGGTGTTAGGCGGCAACGAACAAACCTCCCGTGAGGCTTGGGCGAAAAACCATCTCGGCGATCGCACCAGTCTGGATCTGCCCGGACAGCAGCATGAACTGGTTCAGGCGGTTCTACAAAAGGGCAAACCGGTTGTAGTGCTGCTCTTCAATGGACGGCCGAATTCCATCACCTCGATCGAAAAAAACATCTCCGCTATTCTCGAGTGCTGGTATCTGGGCCAGGAGACCGGCCGGGCCGTAGCGGATGTGCTTTTCGGGGATTATAATCCGGGCGGCAAGCTGCCGGTGACCATTCCCCGCTCTGTGGGCCATATCCCTTGTTTCTATAATCATAAACCCTCGGCACGGCGCGGCTATGTGTTCGACGACATCAGCCCGCTTTATCCCTTTGGCTATGGTTTGAGCTATACCACCTTTGGCTTCAGCAACGTCCGCCTGGAGAAATCGACCATCGCTAGAGACGAATCCACCGCTGTTCTGGCCGAGGTCAAGAACACCGGAAAACGAGCCGGCACTCAAGTCGTACAGATGTACATTCGCGACTGCTACAGTTCGGTCACGCGTCCAGTGAAAGAACTTCGCGGTTTCAGTAAAATTGAATTAACGCCTGGCGAATCCAAACAGGTCCGTTTGGAGATCACGCCGGAACTCCTCGCTTTCACCGCTTTGGACATGCAGCACAAGGTGGAACCGGGCGAGTTCGAAATTATGGTGGGTTCCAGTTCTCGCGATGAAGATTTGATTACAGTTCGGCTGGTGGTGGAATGAACAAACGCCGCTGTGCACAGGATGGAGACGAAGACGATGAAAAATGAGCAGACAGGCAGGTTGCCTTTGCATGAAAAGATCGGCTATGGCTTTGCCGACGCCTCGGCCAATTTTGTTTTTCAGATCATGGTGATGTTTCAGGTCGGTTTTTATACTGACGTTTTCGGCATCACCGCGGCGGCAGCCGGCACCCTGCTCCTGGTCGGCCGTTTTTGGGACGCCCTCTTTGATCCGATTATGGGAGCGATGGCGGACCGAACCGAGACGCGATGGGGAAAATTTCGTCCCTGGGTGCTCTGGACCGCCATCCCGTTTGCCCTGCTGTTTTACCTGACCTTCACCACCCCGAATTTTTCTTCAGGTGGAAAGCTCATCTATGCCTATATCACCTACATTCTGCTGATGACCGTCTATTCGATGAACAACACCCCCTACTCCGCACTCAACGGAGTGATGACCGGGGATGTGAATGAGCGCACCAGCCTTTCCTCCTGGCGTTTTATTTTTGCGCAGAGCGCCACAATTCTGATCCAGGGTTTCCTGCTGTTGATGGTGGCCTCTTTGGGCAAGGGGAACGCGCAGCAGGGCTGGTCCAAAGCCATCGGCCTCCTTTCGCTGCTGAGCATCATATTTTTCATCATCACCTTTTTCAGCGTTCGCGAGCGCATCAAACCTAATCCGCAACAAAAAACCTCCTTCAAAGAGGATATCTCCGGTCTGCTGCACAATGGTCCCTGGCTTTCGATGTTTCTTTTGACGCTTTTTCTTTTTATCACCCTGGCCCTGTGGGGCAGCGCCATGTACTATTACTTTAATTACTATATCAACAAGGATACGCTCTACTCTTTTCTCCGCACGCTTGGCATGGCCGCGCCGGCCGGCGCAGAAGCCGCCTATACTGGATGGCAAAAATTTCTCAACGCCACAGGCCTGCTGGCCAAGGCGGATCTGAGCAATGCGGCACTCATCGGCTTTAGCCTGTTTAATATGATCGGAACGGCCCTGAGCCTCATCGGCATCGTTCTTTCCAAACGTCTGACGATCCTGTTCAGCAAAAAAAGCGTTTTTCTCGTCGGCCTGATTTTGACCGCCCTGTTCACCGCTCTGTTTTTCTTTTTACCCCGGACCGCCGTGGGTTCTGCGTTCATCCTGAACATTCTTAAATCGCTGGCCTACAGCTTTACCATTCCTTTGCTCTGGGCCATGATGGGCGATGTAGCGGATTATGCGGAATGGAAAACCCGTCGGCGCACCACCGGGTTCATCTTTGCCGGCATTGTTTTTGCCCTCAAGGCAGGGCTTGGCTTCGGCGGTGCGATCTGCGGCTGGCTGCTTTCACTGTACGGGTATGTGCCCAATGCGGCGCAGGATGGTCACGCCCTTTTCGGCATCAGAATGACCGCCAGCGTGTATCCCGCGCTCACCTTCCTGATCGGCGTCGCGGCACTTTCGCGCTATGGCATCAGCAAAAAACTCAGTCTGCAGATTCAGGACGAGCTGGCTGAAAGGCGAAAAAATTTTTGATGTCAGAGTGGGGGGGGTAAATGCCGACTTTTGTCGGCATTTTTTTTCTGCGCTCGGCAGGTTCGTTGCATGTGTTTGCATGCAAAAGCGATTATGTAACGCACTCAGCAGCTTTTTGTGAAAGGGAACGGCCGTACGATGCCATCGCAGATCCACCGCAGCAGACGAATTTCCGTAGAACAAAACGAAACAGACAAACGAGGCGACAGGATGCACGATCCTTCATTTTCATCTTTCCCGGCCACTCAATGGGCGGCAGAAAGGCTGTACTCTTTCAGCTATTTGACCAGCAGCATTCGCTTCCTGTCGGAAAAGGCGTCACTGGTCAACTGGTAAAAATAAACGCCTGAACCCATGGCTTCCGCGTTAAAAGAGGTGCTAAAAGTTCCAGCTGGTTTGTGTTCATCCACCAGCGTCTGAATCAACCGGCCCATCAGGTCATACACTTGCAGGCGCACCCACCCCTCCCGGGCAATATGATAAGAGATGGTCGTGACCGGATTAAAGGGATTGGGATAATTTTGCTCCAGCCGATATTCCCCCGGCGAACTCTCGCCGCCTGCCCTCACCCGTGTCTGCTCTCCCGTAACAAAAAACAGCACGTCGGAAGGAGCACTGCTGCCGTAGCTGTTGAGCGCCGACACTCTCCAGAAATAACGGCTGTTGGCGGATAAAGACGGCAATTGCAGCAGAGTATCGCTGACCGTGCTGTCCATCAGAGCGGGCGTCATGGATCGCAACAATGAAACTTCAACACGATAGGCAGTGGCAATTTTAGAGGATCGCCATATTAAAAGCGGATTACGCTGTTCGCCGACGGAACCGTTGGGAGAAAGCGCGATCGGAGTGATGGGATTGAGCAGATAGGTGCGCAACCATTTCATCGCCGACCGTTCGACGCCGTTGGCCGACAGCAGATAGGTGTTGGGATGGCTGGTCCACACATCATCCTCGATATATCCCCAAAACGTGATGCCTTTGACAGCCGGATGATTCCAGAATACCGGAAAATAGATTCGGTATTGCTCCACCTGATCGGCATCTACCGGCTCGTCTATGTCGAACTCTGAGATATAGATCGGCAGGCCGAGGGCGGCCAGCCGGTCGAGATTGTTCTTGAGGGTCGCGGGACTGTGGACATACTGCGTGGCGGCGTTCTTGTCGCTGCGCAGTTCAAAATAGTGACACTGAATGCCGATGGCGTCGATCAATCCGCGTTCTTTGAGACGAGTAATGAGATTGATCAAGTGGCCGGTCATTGTGTCATCATGCAGGACATTATATTCGTTCAGGATCAGCTGGGCGCCAGACGGACAATACCGGCGTGCCAGTTCAAAAGAGGTGATGACCCAATCGTAGCCTGTGGCGCCGCTGCCTCCCAGGGCAGCGGCATAGGAAGGCGCTCCATGAAAAGGTTCATTGACCACATCCACCATATTCATCAGCGGATATCGTTGTCCGACGAGCCGTATCCATTTTTCCACCGCCGCTCTTTGTGCGGCCGTATCCAACGACGCGAGCCAGTTGGGTTGTTGACTCACCCACACCAGGGTATGATGTTTGTAAAGAAGCCCTTTTTTAACAGCATAGTTATAGATGGTATCCAGGCCATCCCATCGGTAATCCCCCTGCGCCGGTTCAACCGACCCCCATTTTCCGGCATTGCCAGGGGTCACCTGGTTCCAATAACGGATGAGATAGCGTGAGAGCGCATAGCTGGTTCCACAACCGAGAAATTTATCATGCCCTGTGGCCAAAGGCTGAGCGGCCGGCTCCTTTGCCAACAGGAGAATGTCACAGATAACGATGAACAGGATGAGCACGGTGTGGTGCTCCAACTTTGTCAGCCAGCACTGATTGACTGAACGAACCGTATTTTTCATTGTAACTCCCGATGGTAGCTTATGAGGTGATCCTTTGAACCGGTCAGTGATCATGCCGGCCGGATCATTGAACCGCAAGTATGAAAACATTCAAAAAAGCAAATACCGCATTCGCCAGGCTGAACAGACGGTTACTGGTAGCGGTAGAGTTTTACTTTAACCATGCTGTACGCTTGCCCGGGCAGCTGCACATGCCGTCCCTGATGACTCTGGTCGCCGTTCAGGCGACGTCCGGCCACCCAGTTTCCTTCCACCAGCGAGCCCTCATCGATGGACGCGATGCCTGCTTTGTCTTTTTTCTCCCCGACGACGAAGAATTGGACAACAAGGCCGGCGCCGGCAATAAAAAAAGCCGCCGTAAGGATACTTACGATTTTTTGGGAGAATTTCATTGTTTCCTCCTTAGTGAATCCTATTGGTTAATCGAAACTCAACTTGCTAGCCCATGCTTGATTGCTTCTCACTGTGAACGCGG
>JAKJDB010000152.1 GCA_022706175.1 Candidatus Zhuqueibacterota bacterium
CCGGCTCAACGGATTCGTCGGTGAATTGGTAGCTGTGCGGTTGTTGGCTGTCGCCGCTGCCGGGAATGATCTCCTGGTTGACGGCCAAATAGTCTCCGTTTTGCGAGCTGCTGCGCAGAATGTTATAGCCCAGGTTCGCGGTCTCGCTTTCGCTGGTCCACTGGATGCGCACGGCGCCGATGAGCGCTTTCAGCGTAAAGACGCTGATCTCCACCGGAGTGATGCCTATCTCAAACCCAAAGTTGATATCGTGGTACTGTTCGCCGATGGAGGTGATGGGAAAGGAGTGCGGCTGTATCACCACTGTCGGGCTCATCATGGACGGTAACGTCGCAGGATTGACCAGGATGCGATAGGTGCCTGTTGTCAGGTTGGGGAAAAAGTAGCCGCCGTCCAGGCCGCTGACAGCGGTGCGCACGGTATCACCATGGCTGTTCAGCAGCAGCACCTGCACGTCTGCCAGCCCGGATTCGTTGCTGTCGCGAAGACCGTCATAGTTCTGATCGCGCCAGATCCAGCCACTGATCTCTCCAGGCAGATGAAGCACATTTTCGTCCACGGTCACCACCGGATCATAGGCGGTGTACAGCACATCGGAATATCGGGCGGTCAAGCGGTGCAAAAGCGACGGGCCCGGCGGATTCTGAACCTGCCCACTGAGGAACAGATGCAGCTGTTCGCCCGACCGCAGCCTGTTGAACCGCCAGGAAAGGATGGAGCGGTCCGCGGTCTGCACCAGGGTTGCGCCTGCAGACTTTTGAGTGATGAAAAAACCCGCCGGCAGGGTGTCGATCACTGTGACGGCGAGCGCAGCCCCCCGCCCCTTGTTGAGAACCCGGATTTGATAGGTGAGGATTTGATCGCTCTCCACTGCTGAGACGCCATCTTCCATGCTGATCTCCAACTCGGGCGCACTCTGAGTGGTGTCGATGAGAAACGGCCGGCCGCAATAAAACGTGTACTGATTGCCGTAGGTTTTGATCGTTTGCGCCTGCCACCATCCGCATGCTGGATGGTCGAACCGATCCCCTCCGGGCGGCGGAAGAGCGGCCGAACCATCGCTCCACAGTCCGTCCGCGGATTCCGTTCCAGCCAGTGCCTGGCCAGTCGGCGTTACATAGGTCCAGATGGAGTCCTGATCCGCGTCAAAGTTGGCCAACAGCAGCGGGGTGTCGGCTGAAGCATAAAAGCTGAACCAGGTGGGCCCAGTGGCCGAGTGAAACAGGGCAGTCTGCAGCGCTGCGATATGGATCTCATCGCCAGAGTTGGTAATCCCGTCCGGATCGTTGTTCGCGATTTTAAAGGCATAGGCGTTTTTATCATCCAGACTGGTGCGCACGTTTATTCGATAGACGCCATGGCCGAATTCAGCGGCTGTGAAGGTGGCAAAAGGCGTCCACAAGCAGGAGGTTTCCGGCGACGGCGGATAGGAACGCTCTATCACCACACGCTGACTGTCCGGGCTGATCAGCGTAAAAGTGGTGAAATCCCAGGTCGCTCCGGTCTTCTGATCCTTTTCCAGAAAGGTGAGGTAGCATTCTGGATCGTAGATCTGCAGGGTGATGGCAAAGCGAGGGTCCACTGCCGCCGGCACATAGAGCTCATACACATGCGGTTGACTGCCCAGTCCGTTGTTCGCATTGCTCCACCAATCGCCGCTTTCAAGGTCGCTCTGCGGACCATTGGTCTGCAACACTGTTCGGCTGTGCCAGGGAGGAAAATAATATTCTCCGGCCATCGACAAGCTCGGGCCGCGGACGCCGGCGATCAGACTGATCGCCAACATCAGGGCCGCGTTCCTGAAAACTTTCGGCTTGCCGCTGTTCATACTTTGCCTCCGATTACATTGAATAATTAATTATTACCGGCCAGGATGGAAAAAAGGCCTGATCAGGCCTTTTGCCTGGCAGGGCTATAGCCGGGTCACCGGACCAGGTGCATTTTCCGTGTCTGCCGCCGCTCACCGGTTTGCAGCACAAACAGATAGGCGCCGGTGGTCAGGGACAATCCCTGCTCACTCAGACCGTCCCAAACTACGCTCTGTGGTCCGGCCGTCATCTCTGAGGCGACCAAAGTGCGCACCCTCTGTCCGAGAAGGTTATAGATCTCCAGACGAACAAATCCATCTTCAGCGAGAACAAAGGGGATTCGCGTTTCCGAGTTGAATGGATTGGGATAGTTTTGCAGCAACTGAAATTCCTGCGGCTTGGTCACCAACACGGACACAGGTCCATGATATTCCATCTGCCCCTGATAGTTTACATCCGCCAACTTGTAAAAATAAGTCTGATTTTGCAGAACATTTTTGTCGGTATATTCGTATTTCTTTCGGGTGGGAGTGGTTCCACTGCCGTCGATCAGCTCTTCGTTGATGCGTTCATAGGGGCCTTGTTCGTCCGTGCTGCGCAAAAGAAAAAAGCCGGCGTTCTCCGTCTCCGACTCGGTGACCCAGACCAGTTTGACCGCGCCGCCGACGGAGTGCGCTTCAAAACTGGACAGTTCCACCGGCAGATCCACGTTGATCGGCGCACCATCGCAGTTATTGCTGGGGTCCGGATCGTTGCTGGTGGTGCTGATGCAGCAGCGGCTGTCGTCTACGCCGCCGGTCAACGGCCGCACAGTCAATTCAACGGACCAGGTTTCACCCACCGCCAGGGTGGGAATGAACCAGCGTAAGGGTTGTGCAGCCCGGTCTTCAGGTTCTGGATACGCCTGCAGCAGTTCCACCACTTGCGAGAGGTGGTTTTGCACAGCCACGTTGATCGCTGGATCCGGCCCGTTGTTGATCACGTTGATCAGATAGGTGTATTCCTGGCCGATGATCGCCTGGTGGCTGGTCACCTGTTTCCGCAGAAACAGGTCCGCGCCGCCTGTCTGGATATATCCTGCATCCACATGCGCAAGGTTGCTGCCATTCGCCAGAGTAAACACTGCGGTGGATCCGTTTACATTCTCCACATCCGAGTCCAGGTCGTCGCTCAACCCGACATGAGGAGTGGAAAATTGATAGCCGTCCGGCAGAGCGAATTGTACATAGTACTGACCGGCGGGAACAATAAAGATGTACAACCCTATGGTCTCGGTCACATATTCTCCGATGCGGGTAAACTGGCTGTCTCCGGTTCGCATCATCAGAATCGCGGTGATGCCGGAAAAGCCTCTTTCATTGTTTTCCCGCAGTCCGTTCTGATTTTGATCGAGCCAGGCGATTCCGCCCAATGATCCTTGTCCAAATGCGGTTGAGATCGGCAGCCACAGCAACAAGAAAAGTAGCGCTGTGCGGCTGATTGGATGATGCCCTTTTCCCGATTTCATGGCTTTACTCCTTGTCATGACCGCTGCTGTCCCTCGCAGGCCCCACTTTGGGGTTTTTGCGCCGCAGAATCGGCTGGGACCGCGGCTGGTAAATGGGAGATAATTCTTGTTCAAGTTTATGCGATTCATGGTGTTATGAGTTTTACTGTCACTCTTACTGCAACTATATGGTCAAAGAATGTGCCAGATTGTAAAAAGGCAGGAACAGGATAGGGACGAATAGAAACAAGTGAAGGCTTTGAATCAACATGGCAGTGAGTCCGATGAGGAGTTGATCCGCAGATTTCAGTCGGGCGATGAGGCGGCTTTTGACCAATTGCTGCTGCGTTATCAGGCGATGGTCCTTCGTGTGGCCTATAAAACACTGCAGCAGGAGGACGATGCAAAAGATGCCGCGCAGGAGATCTTTCTTAAAATCTATCACAGCCTCGCGGGGTTCAAACCCGAGGCTCGTTTCAGCACCTGGGTGTATCGGATTACGGTGAATCAATGCTACAATGTGCTGCGCAGCCGCCGGAGGAGGCGTTGGTTGGCGCCGTTGCATAAAAGCGCACAAGAGACTGACGTTCAGCAGACTGTAGATCCCCATTCCGATCCCGTGGAAGAAGTGGAGAAGCTGGAGCGCATACGGCAGGTGCGACAGGCGCTGGCGCGTCTGCCTGCGGATCAACGTCTGGCCATGGTTCTGCATCGCTACGAGGGATTGTCCTATCAGGAGATCGCCGAGGCGACGGGGAGCAGTGTTGCGGCGGTCGAATCAAGGCTGCACCGAGCGAGGAAAAAAATGCAGCAGTTTTTGTCAGCCTATGTGGAAAAAAACTGAAAAAATGTGCAAGAAAAACGTGTGAGCGGTGTTTAACAGTCAGAGAACAAGATGAAAATCTACCAAATGAAAAAACAGCTGTCCGCTTATCTGGACGGTGAATTGGATCCAAAAACGAACGCTGCGGTGGCGCAGCATCTGATCGACTGCCCTGATTGCCGGCGGTTGGTGCAGGAATGGTGCGGCGTGGACGATTTACTGAATCTCGATCGCCGCGAAATCGCTGATCCGTATCTGCTGACCCATGTACGTGCGCGTGTGCGGAGTGAGAGGGAACGGCCGACAGCCATCGTCCGTTGGCTGAGGCGGTCTTTTGCCCCGGCGCTGACGGCTGCGGGTTTAATGATTGGTTTCCTCATCGGCAACGGCTTGAACGAATCCCTGGTTGAGCCGAGCATCGATCCATCAGCTGCGGTTGATGAAACAACCCTTGAGTCTGACGCTCAATCGCTCTTCAGCCGTTATGCAGAGGTGTTCGAGCAAGAGCCAGGAACAGGAGAACAGGATGAGTAATTGGAAAAATCTCCTTTTGCTCTTCTCCCTGGCCATCAACATCGCTGCCGCAGCCACCCTGGCCTATCTTTGGGGAAGGCACGATGGAATGCGTAGGCCGCCGGCTCTGCTGCAGCGGCCTGATCGCCCGGCGAATCCATCCGCCCCTTTGTGGAAAACCATGGGACTTTTGGATTTGCAGAGAGAGGAGCTGGCCAAGCTGCGCGCGCCTTTTAATGAACAGATGCGTCCACTTCGCTCGCAACTCCAGGCAAAGCGTCAACGGCTGATGCGGCTCTTGCTGACAAACCCCACGGCTCAGGATTCGATTCAAATTCTCCTTCGACAGATAGCGGAGGATCAGACGCAGCTGGACCGCAGCACGGTGGAACACTTGGTAACGTTGCGACCCCACCTGGATGAGCGTCAATGGCGTTTGATGGTGGAAGCCCTGGACCGGGAAAGACATTCAGGTCGCGGAATGAGGCGCCCGGGTCCGTTTAAAAAAATGGAAGAATAGGAGAGAATTATGAAAAAAATGATAATCGGATTGGCTATGATTGTTTTGGTGCTGGATGCAACTCTGCTTACAGCGCAACCTGCTCACTCCCGCCGTGACCGGGAATTCGGCGGACGACAATGTCTTCAGGCCCTGAATTTGTCTGAAACGCAGGAGCAGGCTATTCGGGAATTACGTAGAAAACATACCAAAGAGCTGATCCCGCTGCGCAGCCAAGCACAGTCCGTCGAACTCGATCTGGAAGCGGCGCTGGATGCTGAAGAGCCGGACCTGGCTCAAGTCAACCGTCTGGTTGATGAGAAGAGCAAAATTCGCGCAGAGATCACCAAGAAACGGATTGCTCATCGGATCGCCATGGTCAAGCTGCTGACCCCGGAGCAGCGCAAGAAATGGCGCGATCGTCAGGGAGAAGGCTGGGGAAGAGGCTTGGGAAAAGGGTGGGATAGATGGATCGGCGGCGATTGGCAAGATTGCAGCGGCGAACGCCCTTTCCGCTGGCGAATGCAGGATAAACCGCTTGCTGGAGATAAATAAGTAGGGCGCGAATTGAGGTGGATTTCCAATAAGGGGCCTGGCGCTTATAGCGGCAGGCCCCGAGCTTTATGTATCCGGCTTTTCCTGCTTTTTCTGGGGCAGGGGTACAGCCGCTAACACGGCTTAACGCAAAGGTCTCTATATTTATGCAGCTGAATAGGTGGAACCAAATCACCGGTTTTCCGTTAATTATACTGATGAGAAGGAATATTGCTTTGCTTTTTTATTCACCATTGGTTATATTGTCTGCAGGGACAAGTCTTTTTTAAAGGAGGCGTTTTATGTGCAGTAAAATTAAATTGTTGTTTGTCGTGTTCGTAGCGCTTGTAGCCAGCCTCAGCCTGACAAGCTGCTACACCCAACTTGCGCGATATGACATCGAGCAGGAGCGCAATGGTGAAGCGTATGTAGACAATCAATCCTATGATGAGGATGAAGAAGCGATAGAGGAAGCAACCCCCGACACCATCATCATTCACAAACACGGCGCCAGGGTGCAGTCCCACTGGCCGGTTCTGTACGATGTCTGGTGGTATGAACCCTACTGGTACTATGGCGGATATGATTGGTGGCGATGGCATCACCGCTGGGACCCATGGTACGGGTATTCGGGTTTCTGGGGCGATCCTTTCTTCTGGCCTTCCTTCAACTATTACGGCGGTTGGGGTTATTACGGTTCATCCTGGGGGCCCTACTGGGGGTATGGGTATGGTCCGGACTGGTATGGACCAGGCAATGAATATTGGGGTAATTATGGACGCCGTAACTTTGACCGGCGTGGGATCTCGCCCCGTGCGTTTGACAACCGGGGTTCTCTGGTCCATCACCCTGGCGCTGTGGAGACGAAATCCTCAGCCACGGAAGAACGTACCATGGTGCCACGGCGCAGCGATGGAACGATCTCGCGATCACAGGGCGACTCCAAGAGTTCTACCGGCCAGCCCGCTGTCAAGCGCA
>JAKJDB010000153.1 GCA_022706175.1 Candidatus Zhuqueibacterota bacterium
CGTTGCGGCCATAATTATAGCTGACCGGAATGCTCAACCCCAGTTTGCGCGGCAAAAACTTGTCGAGGTTGATGCTGGCCTGAAAATTGCCTGCGAGAGAGTTGTCGCCGTCGCCATAACGGGTGGAGATGTTGTGAAAGTCGGCATCCTGTTTGTTGACCTCGCCGTTAAAGCGCAGCAGGTCGGCCCAATCGAAATCCAGGCGCACGCGATAGGCCATGCCCTTGTCCTTTTTGACGTTGGACAGCCGCAGTTCATTGAGCCAGAGCTCGCCGTTGAACGGCTCGTCGCTGAGGTTGCGCACGCCGACCACCAGCATGCGCACGTTGCGCAGCGCCGGGCTGCCTTTGATGAACAGGGTTTTGCCCTCGGCGGTGATCTTTTGATAGCCGGTCCGGTCGCCGGTGCTGTCATAGTTTTCGGCGATCAGTTTGATCGCCGACAGCTCCACCAAGTCCACTTCAATGTTGTTGCGCGGATCCCACCCGTCGTACACTTTTTCGCTGATCTCATAATAGTTGTTCAGATCCGCGCCGAAGCGGAGAAAGAATTCGATCTGACTGGAATCCTCGCGGATGTGCCGTTGGCGCACGTCGTTGCCGCCGACGAACATCTTCAGAGTGCGGTAGTTGATGTAATCCTGCGCCTCGTAAAAGGTCTTTTGCAGCACGCCGTTTTCGCCGAACTGGAGATTTTTGACCGTCATCACCAGCGCCTGTTCGCGCTGCTGCGCCTGGGTGATCTTGTCGATTTCGCCGCGGACACCCGGGGGCGCGATGTAATCGGGATCCTCATGCGTGTTGAGCACCGTGGCGAAGACGCCCTTGGTGGAATCCGCCGGCAGAACGTACTGTTCCGGCCGGGCTGCATCCGCCACCCCCAGTTCCTTCCATTCGTTGCCCACGAGGTTGATGTCAGCGATCCAGACCGCTCCCGGTCCATGGAATCCATCGAACCAGATGCGAACATAAGAGATCTCGGTGATCGAGGGATTGCCGACCTCGCGGGTGATGTCCGTCGCGCCGCGCAGGGGAATGCGGTAGAGCTTCCATTTGGTCTGGTAGTACTTGCCCTCGTTGGTGCTGACCAGATACGCCTTGTCCGGGCCGTTGGGATCGAGGTTCACGCTGTATTCGAAATAATCGTTGCGCCGGTCCAAGCCGCCGTTTCGGTTCATATCCTCGGTGTCCGGAATGCGGCCGCCGTAATCGTTGGCATTGCCCTCCATGCCGTTGATTTCCGAATAGTCGTCGCTGCGCTCCGTGTACCTCCAGTTGTCGTTGCTGTACGGTTCGCCCTTGTCGCGCTGGCCGTTGCCGTTGATGTCCCAGTAATCGCCGCCGGCGGCGATGGCGCGGGGATCGTTGTCCGCCATGCCGTCGATGCCCACATCCTCGTCGTCGTCGAGCACGTTGTTGCGGATCATGTTGCGCATTCTGTCTTCGGTGTTCAATTCGTTGTTGGGAATGATGTCCTCAGAGATGCTGCCCAGATCGATATGCAGGGTTCCCGAATCGCCGTGCACCCAGATCTCCAGATACTTGCTCTCGGTCTGATCCCAATAGCCGGCGGACAGAGATTTTTGTATGCCGCCCCAGGCTTTGGCTTTATCCGGGACCGAGTCGGGCGGGGTAAACTTGATCTGCAGGATCGAAGTGGTGCTGGCGGTGCTGCTGGTCACATCACGGTTCGGCCAGATCTCCTGAATCGGATATTGACCGTAGGGCTCCCACCACTGCAGATCACCGCGATAGGTCAAATCCACCGCACTGGTGCCCGGCCGGTATTCCAGGCAGGACTGCGGGACCGAGCTCAGACTCCAGCTGCGCCGGGAGATGCCCAGGGGCGTCATGCTCTTGGCCGCCTCGAAATCATCGATGTAGGCGACTCCGTCGTTGTCGTCGGTGGACTCGTTGTTGATCGTGTTCGGGTTGGGGATGACCTGCGCCACCTCGCCCTCGAAGCGCAACGTCGAGGGCTGGCGCGTGTCGACAAAGGGCAGATGGTTGGCCAGCCGCGTCATGAAAAAAGGCTTCATCGTCATGGAGGTGTTGACGTCCCACACCATGTTGCGCATGGGACCTTTTCCGACACGAACCTTCTGCTCCAGCGTGCGTTCATTGAGATAGAGAAAGGTGCCGCCGATAAAACTGTCGTCCCACAACGCGTACTCGGCGCGCGCGCCCATGATCGTCTTTTTGTCGATCTGGAACATCTGGTTGCTCTCATAGGTCACGTCGACGTTGGCCGTCGGCCGGGTAGCCTCTTCGTTGAGCATGCGCAGGGTGCCGGTGAAATAATCGATGGTATAATCCGTTCCGCGGTTGAGTTTGCGGCCGTTGAGCGTCACCTCTTCCGAGTTCTCGATGATGTTCATGCCCAGGCGGTATTCCGCGCTGCGCGTCTGCGATTCGACCTCGATGTAAAACTTGCTCTGCGCGGTGATGTAACTCTGCACCGTCGTATCATAGATGGCGCGCGTACGTTTGTCGTCAGGCAGCTCGGTGGCCCGATTCAGCGGATCAAAAGGACGCAGCTCCGGGAACCACAACTCGCCGCTGGCCAGGCGCAGCACATTATCGTTTTTGTCCACCACGTTGTCCGGCTTGAGGTTGCCGACCTTGTCAACCCGGTCCAAACCGAAAATCTGCAGATAGGATTTGGCCGCACCGTTGATTTCGATCGTCTCCTGCGGATCGCCGGATGGCGGTTTATAATAGATCTTGAGATTGAATCCGTCCTCCGGAATGTTGCTCGTGCCCAGGCTGTACACGTGTTTCCATTCCAGGTTCCAGGTCACATCCGAGGGCATGGGGTTTTCCGACCGCAGCATGCGCAGCTGAATCACCCGGTCCTTTTTGGAATCAAAGTCAATCATGCCGCGCACATAGCCCGAGCTGTCCCGGTAAGCGACCGCCAGCACTTCGCCGGTGCTCAACGGGCTGTGCAGCCGGATATACCCCAACTCGGGATTGAAATCATAATTGGTCTTTTCCAGGCGGATGAAATAGCCGAGATACATCGCTTTGCTCGACACCGTGTCGCTGCGAGTCCTGATCACCTGTATGTTGGTGTCCTTGCCGGCGACCGACCACGCCCAGCCGCGGATGGCTTTGTCCGGCTGATTCTGAAAGTTGGGTTGGGAGGTGTACACTTCCACATCGGTGATGTTGCGATTGGGATCATAGAGGAACAGACCGTCCGACGATCGCTGCGGATAGTAATTGCGGTAATGCTCGTCAAGAAAAAAGTACTGATTCTTGATATAGTTGTAATCTTCGATGGTCTGCTTGTTCTGCGACGCGCCGCCGGCCAGGGAAAGTTTTTTATTCTCCCCCTTTTCCTGGCTGGCGATGGCGGTCAACTGCAGCCGGCCGAAATTCATCGCCGCCTTGAGGCCGAACAGACCGCTGCTCTGCCCGCCGAAGGTGACAAAGCGCGTGCCCGGCAGCGACAGGGCGATGTTGCCCGCCTCGATGGATTGGACGATTTCGTCCTCGTTACCCTTGTAGCTCAGGTGCAGATTGTTTTCAAAATCAAAAGCGCGTTCCGAATCCTGATCCACGCCGATGGTGACCTTTTCGCCCACGTGGCCCTGCACCTGAAAGCGTTGGGTCTGCTCCATGGTGAAACTGGTGTGGCTGCCGTTGGCCAACGACGTGGACACTTCGCTGCGCTTTTCATTGCGCAATCCGCCCTTGATGTTGATCTCGCCGGTGACGTCCAAGCCCACGGTGCCGCCGCCAAAGATGGCCTGAAAGGTGCGGTTCTTGATCTCCACCGGAATGCGTAGGGCGCCGCCGGAACCGCCGGCGCTGCTCTCGCCCAGCTTGGCCAGCGCACTGCGCACCCACAGGGAACTCTGATTGTGCATGCGCCGCATTTGCACATAATCCGACAGCGAGAGAAACGTCGGCAGACGGAAATCCACCTGATCGAGCTTTTCGACAAAATTGATGTTCTTGCCGGTGGAATCGATTTTCACTTCACGGCGCAACCCGGAGAGCGTCCTTTTCAAAACCGGCGTACGCGCTCCGTTCATATGCAATCCGAGAAACGGCTCCTCCTCCAGGATCGGCACACGGGGGTCTGCGGCATGCGGCAGTTGCATACCGATATAGGGCTGCACCTCGGCCGCGGCATCGGCGCGCTTATCCGCCCAAGCCTCACCGCGCAACAGGAAAAGTAAGAGGATCGATAACACCACCGCAGGCAAAAGGGTGAGATTCGACCACTGTTTGTCGCTAAAGGTCTTCAATGACTGTGATTGATTTCGCTGGTTCAGCTGTCAGTTACAGATCAGTAGCAAACGCGACGATAAAAGGCTCCTTTGTCAGGATGAAGAAGGACCCGGCGCTGCCGGGCATGCCTGCGGTGAAAGTTAAATTTAATGATAATTATGATCAGGAGCAATATAAAAAAACTAACCTAACTGCAAATAGTTCCCGGCCTTGTACCGACAGGAGGCCGGAGTCTGCATCACCCCTGATTCGATATGCAAATATCAAACCAAGCGGGTGGAAAAAAGAAGAAAAATAGCCGACGCTGAAATTTTTTCTTGATGTTAGACATTATTTTTACTATTTTTAAACAGGTTGTCTTTTCTTGAACTATTAAACGCGACACCAAGACCATGCGAATTCTGTCCCGATACGTTTTAAAAGAGCATATTGGCCCATTTGTCTTCTCAATGTGTGTCATCACACTGCTCTTCATTTTAAACCTGGTTTTTCGCGATTTAAGCCGTATTCTGAGCAAGGGGCTGAGTTTGGCCACTGTGCTGGAATTCTTTTTCCTGCAATTGGCCTGGATCATCGCCCTGGCCGCGCCCATGTCGGTGCTGGTGGCCACTGTGATGGCCTTTGGCCGTCTCAGCGGCGATCAAGAGATCACGGCCATGAAAGCCAGCGGGGTCAGTGTGCTCACCATGATCAAGCCGGTGCTGCTGGCCTCGATGGTGCTGACGGTGCTGATGGTTTTGTTCAACGACCACGTGCTGCCCGATTTCAACCATCGCGCCCGTCTGCTGACCGCCGACATCTACCGTAAAAAACCGACCATCCGTCTTGAAGCCGGCGTCATCTATCGCGATCTGCCGGACTTTACTTTGCGGGTGCAAAACATCGTGCAAAAGGGCGATACCGCCTTTGTCGATTCCGTGTTCATCGACGACAACAGCGCTGCGGATGTCAGCAAGATCATCTTTGCGAAACGCGGCTCGATCTTTTTCAACCAGCAGGCGGAGATGCTGCTGTTGACGCTCTACGACGGGGAAATGCACGAACTCGATCTGCAAAAGCTGGAGCAGTACCGCAAGCTTTCATTCCCCAAGCAGAACCTCGCCGTGTCCGTGCCGGGCATGGCGCTGGAACGGAGCGATTCACAGGCGCGCGGAGATCGCGAGAAAAGCAGCGCCATGATGCTGGCGGAGGTTAAAAACAATGAACAGGACATCGAGCGCAACCGCCGGGAGCTGACGCAGCAGATCGCCGATCATTTTCATCGCTATTTTTCCAAACCAGAAGCCCTGGCCCAGCTCAGCCGGCCCGCGGATAACGACGAACCGCCGGCTCATGGCTCGCCGCCGTTGGGCGGCATCCTTGCGGATCATCTGCGCCTGCAGCAGCAGATCGGTGGACGCCTCTCCACATTGCAACAACTGCAGCGAAAGAACAGCAGCCTGATGGTGGAGGTGCAGAAAAAATATTCCATCCCGGTGGCGTGCATCATCTTTGTGCTCATCGGCGCTCCTCTCGGCATCATGGCCCGGCGGGGGTCGCTGGCCATGGCCGGCGGCATCAGCTTTGCCTTTTTCCTGCTTTACTGGACTACATTGATCGGCGGAGAGGAGTTGGCGGACAAACAATTGATCTCGCCGTTCGCCGCCATGTGGACCGCCAACATCCTCGTCGGCATAGCCGGGCTGTATCTGGTGTTTCACTCCACCTATGAAGCCACCTCCATTTTGAGCGTGCGGTTCAATAAACTGTTCAAACGGTGGATGCGGAGGCCCGCATGAGAGTGCTGGACCGGTACATCCTGCGCCGTTTCTGTTTTGTCCTGTTTTTCTCTCTCATCGCCTTTATCTGCATTTTTCTGATCGTGGACTCGATCGAACGGCTGGACGTCTACATCGGTGAAAAAGTGCCGGGGCTGATCGTGCTCAAACTGTATGTCTATTATCTGCCCTACATCATCCTTCTGACTCTTCCGGTCGCCATGCTGCTGGCCAGTCTGTTCAGCGTCGGCAACATGGCGCGGCAGAATGAGATCGTCGCCATGTCCGCCTCCGGAGTCTCGCTCTATCGTACGCTGACCCCGCTGCTGATGCTCGCCTTTCTCATCAGCATCACAGCCTATTACTTTGGTGAATATGTAGTGCCGCAGGCCAGCAGCAGCCGCGCTCTGCTCATTGACCGGTATGTAGAGAAAAAACGCGAGTCCTATCGTAAGCGCATCAACAATGTGTTCATGCGCGATGCTCGAGATCGACTGATCAGCATGCGCTACTTTGACGCCGCCCGCAACACCGGCCACCATGTCAGCGTTCGGCGGTTCGACGGCCTGGAGTTGCTCTACCGGCTGGATTGCCGCACCATGGCCTGGGAGGACAGCGCCTGGGTGCTTCGTAACGGCGTG
>JAKJDB010000154.1 GCA_022706175.1 Candidatus Zhuqueibacterota bacterium
CTCAGCCGCCTTGACCAACGCTAAAACCTTTATAGGTTCCAGCAATAAATTGGCGATCATTTATTTTCCTGAAGGAACCTACCATTTTGACAGCCCGATTACATTAGACTCTACTTATCGAAACATAGTTTTTCAAGGCGCCGGATCGGATCGCACCACATTGGTTTTTAGAAACATGAGAAACAGCCATTGTTTAGTCCTGCAAGGCGCTACCCCTGAAGGCCCGATCGCTTTGGAGCACGATTTTGTTAAAGGGGAAAACCGAATATATCCGGCTTCAGGATCATGGACAACTGGCCAATGGATTTGGTTTTTGGTATATAATTATGACTATCGGTCTACGAGTGAGGAGCCTGAGGAAGAAATTGTTGGCCAAGTAACGAGAATCGACAGTTTGGGCACAGATGGCAATGGCTATTTTCTGCAAATCAAAGACAAAGCTAATATGAATTACTTGCACTTACCAGGCGACGGCCGGCCGATGAGAGTTTATAAAGTAACACCTATTCAAAATATCGGGATCGAAGATTTAAAAATTATGCGATCTCCCCATGAAAATGCCTATGGCGCTGCTCATCCCTTCAATATTTATATAGATGCTGCGGTGAATTGCTGGGTTAAGGGGGTGGAATCTTATAAGCCATCATGCCATCATTTAAGCATAATGCGATCATCACAATGCGAGGTTTCCGGGTGCTATTTCCATGAGGCTATGGATTATTGCGGAGGGGGTTGGGGGTATGGCGTTCAACTTTATCAGAGTACAACAAATTGCCTGATTGAAAATAATATTTTCAGAAGCCTACGTCATTCGCTGGTTGCCGCTGCCGGTTCAAACTGCAATGTTTGGACTTTTAATTACTCCCGTGAACAATTATACACGATTGTAGGCGATCCCCTAGATGATCCGACCTATCGCGACCTCGATTTACATGCTAAATGGCCGTTTGGTCATTTATTTGAACAAAACCTTATCGAAGAAATTGGTGCGGATGGCAATGATGATAACGGCGCAAATGGATTCTACAATACCTTTGTAAGAAATTATTGTTACGACCAAGATGTAATAACTATCGAAAAAATGGAGAACTGGTCATTTGTCGGCAATATTAAGGACGATTTTGATGATAAAAAAGCACTACGCTATGATGCGGATTGGAATCCGATAATAGATTTATTTGGATTTAGGAATGGGTATACAACACCATGCACCCATTTAAGTAATTATCTGTATGGTTATACCTGTCAATGGGCGGACCGACTTGCAAATTCTTCGTGCCGAACTAGGCGCTGTTTCAAAATAGGCAAGTTGCTGATTGCTTTTATTTAATCTGGAATTTCCGGCAGGGCTTGATCGCGGACGTGGACGTCCGCGTCCCTAAAAAAGCATTTCGCTGTTCTGGTTTTCGTGCCGATGTTTGAGGACTGAAACAGAAATGAATATTTTTTCTCTGCGTCCTCTGCGTTGAAGCAGAATAGATAAACCTGATCAACCAAAGATAGGATTCCCCGGGCGATCTTGAAGACTTTCGCAAACGCCTTCCTGCGGCTTATCCAGTTTTTACTAATTCTTGAAAAAGCGGATTTTTATCACTAACTTGATTAATAATCAAGGAGAATATCCCTATGGGCCAGACCTTTGCGGAAAAGATATTGGGCGCCAAAGCCGGCAAGCGTGTTGCGCCGGGCGAGATTGTTGAGGTGTTCCCAGACATCGCCATGAGCCACGACAACACAGCGGCCATCGCCAAGACGTTCAAAGAGATCGGAGTGACCCGCATTCATGATCCGCAGCGGCATGTGGTTATCCTCGATCACTGCGTGCCCGCGGCCAACGAGAAATTCGCTCAGAACCACAAAGATATCCGCGCTTTTGTTCAGGAGCAGGGCATCGAATATTTTTTTGATATTGCGCGCGGCATCTGTCATCAGGTGTTGCCGGAGGAAGGGTTTGCCCTGCCCGGCACGCTGATCGTGGGCGCGGATTCCCACACCACCACCTATGGGGCGTTCGGCAGTCTGGCCACGGGCATCGGCCGCAGTGAGATGGCGGTTATTTTCGCCACCGGCAAAATCTGGCTGCGGGTGCCGGAGACCATGAAGGTGGTGGTGAATGGCGTTTTGCCAAAAGGCATCACCTCCAAAGACGTCATGCTGAAACTCATCGGTGATTACAGTGTGGACGGCGGATTGTACAAATCGGTGTGGTTCACCGGGCCGGTGATCGATGGTCTGTCCATCGCCGGCCGCATGGTGCTCACCAACATGGCGGTAGAGTTCGGCGCCAAGAACGGCTACATGGAGCCGGACGACAAGACGCTGGCGTTTTTGCACAACCGCAGCCGCCGGCCTTTTCAGGTTGTCTGTTCCGATGCGGATGCCGGCATCGATCAGGTCATTGAAATGAATGTAGACTCATTAGAGCCGCAGGTGGCCTGTCCGCACACGGTGGACAATGTCAAGCCGGTGTCCGCCGTCGCGGGCGCCAAGATCGATCAGGTGTTTTTCGGCTCCTGCACCAACGGCCGGTTGGAGGATTTCGAGATCGTGGCCGGCGTGCTAAAAGGCAAGAAGGTGCATCCTTCGATCCGCATGATCGTCATTCCGGCTTCCCAGCAGGTTTTTCTTCGGGCTTTGGAAAAAGGTTATATTCAGACCCTGGCTGAGGCCGGCGCCGTGATCGTCAACAGCGGTTGCGGGCCGTGCATGGGCAATCACGAAGGCGTGCCGGCGGCTGGGGAGCGCGTGCTCAGCACCTCCAATCGAAATTTTAAAGGCCGATTCGGCTGCAAGGACGCCGAGGTGTACCTGTGCAGTCCGTTGACTGCCGCGGTGAGTGCGCTGACCGGAACGATTACGGATTTTCGTAAGGCCGGTAATTTTTAAATAACATGATAGCGGTGTCATTGCGAACGTAGGCGCCATCGCTGAAAAAGATGCTATACTGCGGTGGAGTGAAGTAATCCCCTGCTACACCAAAAGTTTTATTTGAAGATGTCGAGGTTGTCTTATAAATACTGTACATCCTGTCATTATAGAAGACCGGATTACAGGATTTACAGAATCGACAGGATGGGGATTGACTTATTGGTGCAACAGCGCTGCCTGGAATCTTGAGCTGACGTTCTGCAGGGAAAGCTCATTTTGGGGCAGTTTGTGATAATATTCGATAGAAACGTTCAATTACTTGTTAATTTTCGGTCTGCTTGCCCATTTTCGGCAATTTAAACTTTATGGTCACCTCGCCGGTTTCCGCGTCAATGGCGATGGTCTGCTGTTCCGTCAATAACGAACTGCCCGTGGCCATTTTGAAAATGCCGTTGAGGAATTGCAACCCTTGATCCAGGGTTTGCTGCAAAACAGCATGATCAACGGCCGTCGCCGGTTCCAACGGCATTTTTTCCTCTTCTTCGCTTTCAATGCGCATCTCGTCAACGCCGCCGGCTGGAGTGGTTTCGTTCTCCATCATTTCTTCCAGGGGCCGGATTTCCAAGCCGGAGATCAATTCCTGCAGTTCCTGGATAAATGTCGCACGACCGCGCCGACTGAAGTCCACCTCGTCGTTTTGATTTTTTTCATTCAACACTGCATCGAACAGGGAGCTTTTAAGAACGATTCCTTCGGCGATGCGCGCCTCGATGCTTTCTTGCGCCACCAGATTAATGACCGTGATGTGGCTGCTTTTCTGTCCCAGCCGGTGCACCCGGCCGATGCGCTGATTTTTTTTGGCCGGATTCCACGGCAGCTCGAAATTGATCACCGTGTCCGCGCACTGCAGGTTCAAACCGGCGCCGCCGGCCTCAGTGGAGAGGAAAATCTTGCAGTCGGGATTAGAAGAAAATTCGTCGATCACCGCGCCGCGTTTGCCAACGGCCACGTCGCCGCTCAGCGTCACAAAGCCGACGTCGTATTTACGCAGCAGATTGGCGATGAGATGCAGCATGGTTTTCCATTCTGAGAAAATGAGAATTTTCTTTGCACCGTGCAGCACATCCAGTTGTTCCAACAAGATATCCTGCAATTCGTCCAGTTTGGGCGAAAGGTTGGTCTCCTTGTCGATAAGGTAAGTGGAATCGCATACCATGCGCATGGAAGTAAGGATTTGCTGGATGCGTTGCATGTCGAACGGGGTCAGATGTTTTTTGTTGACAATGGCGAGCAAGGATTGAGCGAATCCGGCGTGCATCTCGGCTTGTTCCGGAGTCAACCGGATCGGTACGGTCATCTCCTGGATCGGCGGCAATTGCTGTAACACCTCTTTTTTCTCGCGACGCAAAAGAACGCCGGCCATCTTCTCCTTGAGCGCCTGCAGATTGTAATAACCGGTGATCTTGTTCTTTTTGTTTTTGTCGAAATAGCAATGATTCATGGAGAATTCCCATAACGGCGCCAGCAGCTCGGGATCGATGAACTGGGTGATGGAGTACAGATCGATGAGCCGGTTTTCAATGGGCGTGCCGGTAATGACCAGGCTGTGTTTTTTGGGAATGGATTTGACCGCGTTGGCCGTCTTGGTTGCATAGTTTTTGATGCGTTGCGCCTCGTCCAAAATGATGAAATCCGGCGGATTCTTTTTCAGTTCGACGACGTCGCGCAGCAAGGTTTCATAGTTTAGAATAAGAAAATAGGCGTTGGATTGGCGATACTGCTTCGACCGGTCGGTGCGGAAGCCCTGAACGATTTCCGCTTTTTCATGGGAAAAGCGTTCGATCTCTTTTTGCCATTGATGCTTCAACGTGGCCGGGCAAACGACGAGCGTCCGTTTAAAGTCAAAGATGCGTTTCTTATTCACCGCTGCGGCAATGGCCTGGGCGGTTTTGCCCAGACCCATCTCATCGGCGATGATGCAGCCGGACTTGAACGCCGCGAAATGTACTCCTTCCTGTTGATAGGGAAATAAGGCGAGTTTCAGAGCAGAAAAATCGACCTTTTCCGTTTCCGCCAAGCGCTGCAAGGCGCGTTGATTAAAGTGGCGTTCAATTTTATCGTACACCTCGGGACGAATCAACAGGTTTTTTCGCCGTCCAGTTCGCGCAACCAGGTTAACAGATGCGGATAGCGATCCGGCGTCAAATGGCTGCGTCCCTGAAATACCTGTCTCAGCCGATCCGGCCGCACGGTTACATTAAAATGGGTGATCTGATAGTCCTGCAGTGGATCGCAATAGATTTCGCCAAAGGGGTAATTTTTTAGCCGGATGCGTTGGCGCAACGCTTTTTTAGTCTGGATTTGGACGGCGGCGAAAAGCAAATGTTTGCAAAAGCCCAGTTTGTTGGTGCGGAAATCCGGGCAGGAGCAATAGCCGTTGAGCGGCTCGAAATCGCGAATGGTCAATTGATAGACCGAGCCGGCGCTGCCGGACACTTGATGGATGCCGAACACGGTCTCGCCCAGCCGCAATTTCATCGCTTCCTGGGCCGCCTTTTCCTGCCGTTCTTCAGTGACGCGCTCGATCATCTCCTCGCGGGTATATTTCGAGCCTTCCGCGGGTCCAGGTTTGGCGGACAGTTGTTGGCGCAGCGCCAGAATAGCGGCAACGATATGGGAACAGCGCTGTTTGGCGAACGCGCAGGAGCAGGAGGTCTGCGCGCCGTCGGCTTTGAGCTGAATATCCACGGTATAGTTGGATAAGCGGTCTTCGATCAGATAGCGAAAGGTTTTACCGTCCTGAAAGGTTAAGGTGTAGAGCTGGCTTTCAAATATCTGAAAACCGCGCCGGGTCATGGCGTCGTTTTTCAAAGCGCCGGATTCAAGATCGGTTTTGGAAACGGATGTGAGAGGCATATGTAGAGGTTCCTTGCCATTGAATCGTGTTACTCATTGCGAAAAGATAGGGGATTATTCGGAAAATTCCAAGCGGACAAAAATGAAAATCGCAGGGGCGACCGGCCGGTCGCCCTATGACAATGATTCACGCAGCCAATTAACCGGATTATATTTGATATATTCACGAATTCGATGCAATTCGATTTCATTGCGGATGATGTGTTCGTAATAATTGCGTTGCCAAGCCGACGTTCCCGGCGTGTGTCGGATTTCATTAATGCGTTTGGTGGTGGCCGATTTGAACCCGGCCACGAACGAGGCGATGGATTTGGGTTTGGGGCCCATGGGATTTTCAACGACATCCGGATTGGTAGGGGCGACCGGCCGGTCGCCCCTACGATCGATATCATGAATGATAACGATGCCGTGCAAATGATCGGGCATGATGATGAATTCGTCCAATTCGATTTCCCGACGTATTTTCGCCGATTTCAACCATTCATCGTAGACGATACGGCCGCACGCGTTCAATTCTATTCCGTCATCGACGATGGTTCCAAATATGTTTTTATGATGATGCGCGCAAAGGGTCAAAAAATACGCACCGGCGCGGGAATAATCGTATCCCGCTAACCGTATGGTGTGGCGGTGATGGATGTGGGGATTGAATGGGGTATTGCCATTCATGCGAAAACCCGATTATTGGAATAATCGCCGTTGCCAATAAATAAAACGGTCGATTTTAATTTATCGGCCATTCTGTAGGGGCGACCGGCCGGTCGCCCCTACGGTCGTATGCATCGACATCATGAATAATAACGATGCCGTGCAAATGATCGGGCATGATGATGAATTCGTCCAA
>JAKJDB010000155.1 GCA_022706175.1 Candidatus Zhuqueibacterota bacterium
CCACTCATGGACGTAGACATCATACTGCGCGTCAACGCCGTAGAGCCGACCGGCTGTTTTCACCAACTGGAGAAAACGATAAACGCCCATGGAAAAATTGGCGCTGTACACCATCGTCAGTCCGGGAAGGGCTCGCACCCGCTCGAGCTGGGCCAGCCAACCGGTAGTGCCTTCGACCACAGGCAGGGAAAGTGCCGCCGCAGCGGTCAGATTGGCGATCACGGCATCGGCGCTGCTGAAATCGATCAACACGCGGGCGCCGGCCACCTCTGAATCCGCTTTCAATTCTGAACCCTGCTCAAAGCGGACGCAGATCTCGTGCCCCAGCGTGGGCGCCAGGCGCTCCAACTCGTGCCCCATGCGGCCGCTGCCCAGCAAACCTATTTTCATGATAGCCCTCCGATTCAGTTTACGACAAAGATATTCGGATCCAGCGGACCGCTGAAAAACCGCTCATGCAGGGTCCGCACCACGACCGGCAGATCGCACTCATCCACCACAAAGCTGATGTTGATCTCCGACGCTCCCTGAGAGATCAGATGGATGGGGATGTCGCTCAGAATGGAAAAAATGAGTCCCGGCATGCCGGCGGTCCGCCGCATGCGCTGGCCGACCAGACAGATGATGGCCTTGTGGCTCTGCACCTCCAGCTGACTGAAATGGCTCAGATCACGCTGAATCTCCGCCAGCCGGTCCTTTTGATCTATGGTCACGGATACGCTGACCTCGGAAGTGGTCACCAGATCCACACTGGTCTGATAGCGGTTAAAAATTTCAAAAATCGAGGACAGAAAGCCGTAGGCCATGAGCATGCGTGTGGAGGTCACGGTCACCACCGTAATATCCTCTTTGTAGGCGATGGATTTCACTATGCACTCTGCGCTGTCGCTTTCTGTGGCTTTGGGCGAGATCAGAGTGCCGTCCGCCTCCGGCCGCTGCGAGTTAAGCACCGAGACCGGAATGTTCTTGCCCACCGCCGGCAGCAAGCTGGCCGGATGCAGCACTTTGGCGCCAAAATACGCCAGCTCCGCTGCTTCCTGAAAGGTCATTTTGCGGATGCGTTTGGCTTCGGGAACCAGGGTGGGATCGGCGGTGAGCACGCCGTCCACATCGGTCCAGATCTCCACCGCAGCCGCATCCAACATAGCGCCGATCAAAGTGGCGGAATAATCCGATCCTCCTCGTCCCAGGGTTGTAGTGCGGCCGCCGGCGTCGGCGCCGACAAACCCCTGCATCACCGGCACCACCGCACGGTTGAGCAAAGGCAACAGCTGTTTGCGCGCCTGCTCCCTGGCAGGTTCCCATTGCGGTTGTGCTTTGCCGAACTGCGAATCCGTGATCATCACCTGGCGGCTGTCGACCATGACCGAGTCCATGCCGCAAGAACATAAAAAACGGCTCAGGATATGGGCTGACAGCAGCTCGCCCAGGCTCAGCAACTCATCCGACGCCGGCTTGGGCGTGTAACCGGCCTGCATCATCGTCTCGACCAGCTTTTTCAGCTGCTCCTCCACCTCGAGAAGCAGCCTGCGCAGCCCGGCATCGTTCTCCAATCCCAACTGATGCAACAGGGTTCGATGCTGGGCCAAAAGATCGAGAATCAGCTTGAACGCTTTTATTCGATCCCCTTGCGCAGCGGAACGACCGATGGCCACCAGCACGTCCGTGACCTGACCGATCGCTGACACGACCACAATCGGAGAGTGCGCCAATCGGCTTTGGATAATGCCGCCGACCCGGCGAATGGCCTCTGCCGAGCCCACGGATGTACCGCCGAATTTCAAAACCCGCATAAAAGATCACCTCTTGGCTTGATACAGTAGATCGAGAGCCAATTTTTCATACAGATCACAGGCTGCGATGAGTTCGTCCACGCCGACCTGTTCGTCCTCACGATGTGCAAAATGAATGGAGCCGGGTCCCAGCATCAGAACGCGGGCCAGGGGGGCCAGATAGGCGGCATCAGAACCAAAGGCAACGGTTTTGACCGGATAGCCCGGCAGAGTGAACAGCCGCTGTGGTTGGGATGCGCTCAGCACCTCGACCCAAACCGCATCGTCTTTGGTCAGCTCCCATTGACGGCGAATCTCCTCCGGATCCGTGGCAAGCCGGAATATACCATCGGCCTGCGCGTGATCGGCTATGATGTTGGCGCCGCTGCCGCCTTGAATGCGGCCGATGTTCACCGTGGTCTTGCCGAACTCGGCGTCCTCCCCCCAATCGTGGTGCAGCCAGGTGGAGAGGATTTGCGTCAGGTGATGGATGGCCGAGCTGCCGCGCTCCGGATAACCCGAATGGCCGCTGCGACCGCGGACGGTGATACGGAAGACCAGGGATCCCTTCTGATGGCTGACCAGATGATTGTCCGTTGGTTCACCGAGAATGATATACTCGCCGGTCACACCGGACCGGGCCAGCATTTTAGCGCCGTCCGAATCGTGCTCTTCGCCGACGACCAACAAAAGGCCCACGTCGGCCGCCGGCCTGCGACGCAACCGCTCCACGGCGGACAACATCGCCCACAGGCTGCCCTTGGCGTCGCAAGCGCCGCGGCCATAGATGCGCCCGTGCTCTTGGCGAAAACGGACAAAAGGTTCCACAGTGTCCAGGTGGGTGCAGAACCACACGACCGGCGAAGGGCAGGCCCGCACGATGAGGTTAAAGCGCTCTGCGCCGACATCCTGCCGTTCCACCTGATAGCCGCGTTGCATCAGCCATTGGCATAGCCAGTGGCCGAGCGCCGGTTCACGGCCGGTGCAGGAGTCGATATCGATCAGAGTCTTGAGCAAATCAAACATGATGGAGGTACAACCGCAGATGGGTGGAGAGCAACGACGCCGAGGCAGGCAAAAAAAACGATCAGACGGGAAAAAGCCGCGTCGGATCGATCTGAGAGACTGGCCTTCAACACGTCAGTTAATAGCTCTCCACGGATGAGATTCCGTGACAGTACGGCGGCTTTTTACACGCCGTCCCAATGGCCGCGGTGTGGTTCCTCGCCATTTCGGCCCCTTTCCCTCACGACCGGTCGTATCTCGATTCCACACATCGAACGACCGATCGTTCTTGATCGGGGCGCCTCTAATTAACTGGGTGGTTACACTTTTATTTATGAAAAGCTGCGGAGAAAAGCAAGTGTTTTTTTCTCTCGCTAATTGCCGTAGACAAAATCCTGTTTGCGGATGCCCAGTTTTTTCATCTTGAACCGCAGGTTGGGCTCCGAGATGTTCAGCACCTGCGCGGCGCGCGACTGGTTGCCGGCAAATTTGCGCAGGGCGCGTTCGATCAGCTCTTTTTCCAGTTTGGCCACGGCGATGCCCAGACTCTGCAGCTCCAGCCGGCTGAATTGCTGCTGATCGTTGAAGAAGGGAAGCGCCTGCGGCAACAGCTCGGTCTCCGGCGAGGCGAGGACCAGACTGCGCACCACATTTTCCAGCTCTTTGACATTGCCAGGCCATTCGTATTTGAGCATCTGATTAAAGATCTCAAAGTTGATCGGCGGAACCGGCCTGCCGAGATCATGGCAGATCTGCTTGAGATAGTGTTCAAAGAGAACCGGGATGTCCTGGCGACGATCCTTCAGGGCAGGCACCCGGATCGTCAATTCGGACAGGGAGAGAAACAGCTCGGCGGAGATGGCCTGCTGTCGCGCGTCGGTGTGAATGCGCGTCGAAGTGGTGCTGATCAGACGGAAATTCATCTGCACCGGATGGTCCAGCGTCCAGTAGCCGCGCCGGGCAAAGGCCATCAATTTCTTCTGCGAATCGACCGTCAATTGATCGACGTTCTCGACGATCATCAAGCCTTTCAGGACGTTCAGCGACGCCCCCTCTTTTAGCTGCGGCCGGATCTGCGTCGTCACCTCCTGATCAAACGCGGCGTTCAATTTCGCCGCATCGGTTTCAATCAGACAGCCGCCGGCCAGCGGGCTCATCTCGAAGACCATGCGCGCGATGGTCAGCTTCTCGGTGCCGCTGTCGCCGACGATGAGCAGGTGCTGTTGGCTATTAGCCAGCGCCGTCAGCGACTTGCGAATCTGATCCATCTCTGGAGAATTTCCAATAAGCCGTTCATCCTGAACCGTTTGATTGCGACCGCTTTTCATAGACTTCGCCCCTTTCCTTAATGTCTCTATTTGATGAATTTTTTATTCAAGATCTGTCCGCCCTGGTAGGTCGAATAGATAAAATAGTAATAGATATTCCAAACCAGCGCGATCACCAGGAGCATCATAAAAAGTTTGATCGTGACATAAAAGGATTTTGCCAGGCCGGAGATCAGCACCAGGCCTAATCCAAAGCAGAGCTGAAACAGAATGTTTTGACTGCTGACGGTCGTCTTGATCAACTCGACGATGACATCCCGGTTCTGGTTCTTCAGGACCACGGGGGTGGAGATGCCATAGTGCGGGTTGAACATGAATTCCTCGCGCAGCGCATGCTCCGGAGAGAACAGCGAGATCAATCTCAGGAAAAAAGCCGACAGCAGAATCAACAGACACAACATGGCAAAATACTGATCCAGTCCGTAGACATTCAGCTGATAGAAAGAGACCAGGATATCGATGACATCGCAGACGATGCTGAGCAGCAATCCGATGACCAGAGAATGAAGAAAAGCGCCGTTGGGACGTTGTGTGAACAGCAGGACCGCGCAGTAGAGAAGGAGGAGGAGGATAATGGCCGCATCCAGCCGCAGGATGTGCGGCAGAATGCCGGGGGGACCGGCTTTGAAAGGAAACCGGCTGACGGTGAATGCCTGATGCCAAAAGTCCGCGTTCACTGCCACCGCCGCCGCCACGGACAGGGCGTAATTCACACCCCTGGGCCAGCGCCAAAAAAGATATCGGAGCGTGAGGAAACACGCTCCGATCAACAACAGAGTATAAAAGACCGCCCAATTGTAAAAAGAGAGATAGTAGCTGAGAATGGTGCTGCCGAAGAGGCCCTGCTTTCCGGTGAACGGAATGATCAGACCCGCTGCGGTGAACAGAAAGGTGAAACCGAAATGACCGTACACATCCCGGAACAGGCGATCCCGCCCCACGATGTACAGAGCGACCACGCCCAAAAGGAAATACAAGGAAAAATTAACCCAACTCATAAAAGGACGTGGTTCGTGCGGCAAGTAGTACAGGAGATTGAGGCTTCCTAAAAACAAAAGCCACAGAGCCAGCGCCCTTTTGATGATTTGCGTAAGCGTTAACGAAGACCCGAGCATTTTCTCAGTGCAGTTCCGTTCAATTTAGAGTGTCCGGCGGCGGCGGCAGCGGATTGGGATTGATGGTTCTGATCAAGGCGTTCGCCCGGGCTGCCTCCTCCTCGTCCTCAGTAATAATAATTATCTTTTCTTCGCCAAATTTAGCATCATTTTGGATTAAAACAAGCGTTTTTTCTGTGTCCTGGTCTGAGGAATAGATATCGTTGACAACGATCAAACTAAAAAAAAACAAGATCCCCAAAAAAGCCGAAATCAACATCTTCTTCGCGTTGCGGTTCATCTTAGGCTCCTGTCAATTGGATGAGTGGTTTTTGATTAGCTGTGGTATTCGGGTCTTGGTTATCATACGCAAAAAATGGCGAAAAAACAACAAAATTTTCGCTTCAGTCTTCACCCCCTCAGCCCATGCGCGAGCAGCCGCAGCCCGCTCAGCGGCCGGATCGCTGTTTTTGGCGGAAAACGGATTGAATAATAGTACCGCCATCACTGAATTTTGGCGAAAATCGGCCGACTTTTTCTGACCCTTTCGCCCGGGCAGGAAACAAGAGAATCTGTTTTGTTTATTGCGAATTCTTTGCTATCTTTATTTTATTTTTGAGAAAGGAGCAGCCAGCATGGGCGGTTTTTTCGGCGTTGTTTCGACACAAGATTGCATACAGGATCTTTTCTACGGCACAGACTATCATTCGCACCTCGGCACACGACGGGCCGGATTGGCGGTGCAGGGCAGCCTCGGCATCAGCCGTTCCATCCACAACATTGAAAACTCGCAGTTCCGTTCCAAATTTACCGAGGACATCGACAAACTCAGCGGCCGCATCGGCATCGGCGTGATCAGCGATTTTGAGGCGCAGCCGCTGCTCATCGGCTCTCACCTGGGCACCTATGCCATCGCCACGGTGGGCCGGATCAGCAACCTCGACGAGCTGGTGCGCCAGACGCTGTCAGACCGGCGCGCGCACTTTTCAGAGATGAGCGGCAACCGCACCAATCCCACGGAACTGGTCGCCACCATCATCAACCAGGAGGATTCTCTGGAGGCCGGCATCGAAAAGGTGCAGGAGGTCATCCAGGGGTCCTGCTCTCTGCTGGTGCTGACCGACAAAGCGATCTACGCCGGCCGCGACCGCAGCGGCAGGACCCCCGTCAGTTTGGGGAAAAAGGAGACGGGATTTGCGGTGACGTTTGAAAGCTGCGCGTTTGCCAATCTGGGCTATCACTTTCTCCGCGATCTCGGGCCCGGCGAGATCGTGCGCATCACCGCGGAGGGCATCGAAGTGCTGCGAGCCCCGCTGAAAAAAATGAAAATATGTTCATTCCTCTACATTTATTACGGCTATCCCTCCAGCAGCTACGAGGGCGTGAACGTCGAATGGGTGCGCAACCGCTGCGGCGCGGCGCTGGCGCG
>JAKJDB010000156.1 GCA_022706175.1 Candidatus Zhuqueibacterota bacterium
ATTTCCGCCTGTAGAAATGCGACCATGCCGGTCCTTGTTGACGGACAAAAGTGTGCATCGCAAGAATAGGCTTTGACGGGAACGAGTTCTTCATACGGAGAAAGTAAAATAAAACCGCTTGGTTTGATGGAACACAGATAGCCCACCAGGCACTCGCCTTCCTTGAATTCCCGAATCTCCTCTACGGTGGCTGTTTTTTCGCCGTGCCAATGGCCATTGAACTCGAGGATAATCGCCACCCATTGTTCAGCCGTTCGGCGTAATGTGTCCAAGTCCTTGACAGGGGTCTGGGCCCATATCCTTAGACTGCAGACGATAAAAAGGATGCCAGGGAAAAATAAAAATTTCGCCATGGCGTCAACCCTCTGGTTTTTCTGAGAATATTCATCAAATAGGAAATTCAGGGAATGAAACATTGAACCCTAATCGAGGCCTCATGAGAGCCCGTGGTACGCATTCCCCCGTTGCCCTGAACCGCAAGGCCAGGATGCGACATATCGAGCGTTCCAGCTCTTATGAGGCGCGCTGGAACGTTTTTTAGGGTTCGTAATGCCGATGGTCAGGCAACGATCAATCGATAGCGCGTTTTCACTTTTTTGCTCAGGATTGCCCTGCTTACACACACGATCACTGCAGCGAAATCAATACCAATATCTGTCCTTTTTGTCCTTTTTTCAACTTTTGCATGGCCTTGCCCACAATGGCGCCCGCGGCTCGACGAGAATGACCTGCTTTCATCGCATAGCCGGGAATAGAAGAGGTCGTCAACAGGTCACCTGGTTCAACTCCATTTCGTGAGGCCTCCACGTTGCAATAAACCCGACCGGCGATCGCCAATGCGTGATGATAGCGTTCGCCGCCCAAACGAACGCCTGAACCCAAGCCATTGGCGCCGGCTAGGATGCCGGCAACACGTTTATCATACGGTTTATCGCTTACGGTTAATTTTCCCGGGTCGTCCGGATTAATGATCATCACGCTGCCGGCTGCGACGTTGACATTTTCGGACACAGCAAAACCCTCGGCAAAATCCAAACCTTCGCCTAATTCCATAATAGGTTCAGCTGTATCGCAACTTCGCAGCACTACTTTGCCCTGAAAATCCGCGGCCAGGCCGTTTATGCCGCCCTTGGCATAAAGAGCCGTTCCGGTTGTAGAAACAACTTCAAAACGGACACCATGCCCGGCGGTATCCGTATTTTTAATTGAAAACAGATAATCTCTTTTTGCCGCCGTTCCCTCATACGGCAAACTCATGACTGCGGCTGTGGTTTGCAGCGTGCCGTCCGGAAATTTGAATCCGCCTTGTAAAGAGTGTACGATGCCGGCCACCTGCACTTTTTCCTCCGGGACCGTTGTGCCGATTCCCACATTGCCGGATGATGGAAAAACGTTGGACGTACCCTGTACCGCACAGCTGCTGATACTGTACCCGGCTGCGGTCAATGCCGTTCTTGGTACAATTTCCTTTTCAGGCAGTACAGTCATTCCCAACCAATAGGGAGCGCTGAAAGAGAGCGTCAACGGCGCCATTTCACCGAGAGTGACGATGAACGAACCGTCGATCAGCTCGACAGTTCGTTCTTCCTGCCACAGCACCGTACCGCCGGTATTGGCATCGTATAATCGAAAAATCATCGCATACGCACCGTCGGCTGGATTTTGTCCGGAAAGCGTGGTGAGGCTGCCCTGATAGGTGAGTATTCTTGGAATCTGCGACCGGCTGATGGACATGGGCAGGCATGCATACAGCATCAGGAATGTGCATAACCGATTCATTTAGAGCCCTCCATATCGTGTCATCACCCTCTACATAGGGGCAATTGAAATGCCAAAGCATAAGATCATTTCAATAGTGGTATAGTGGGTTGGTTATCAAAATGTTATGGAGCAACTGTCTAGAAGAACTGCACAGCCTATTATCCTGAGTTATTGAAAATTTTTTCAAACATTTTATTAACATATGCTGATTCAATGGTTAGGTATTAAAAAAGATGTAAAGAGACGATAGATCGTATCCGATCCTTGCGAAGGATCGACTGAAGAAGATTCGATGAATTCTCATTGATCGTTCCTGAAGCCATGGAAAGAAAGAAGAGTATATGATATAAGAATCAAAAGTATTGCAAATAATGGCTGGAATTATTAAATTTGGAAGCGCTATGGACGTACGCAAATGACCTGGAGGCGATAAACGGCATCGTTGATTCGCTGAGGAAGGAAAAAGTCGTATCGCAGGTCCGAGGCGGCGAATAAAAGCATGGATCAAAACAGCTGGGGATCCTAAAAACCGCAACACTCTAGGCCATTATCCATTCATGGTAGAGTATAAAAGATATCGAATGGAGAGAATCCCTGGATCACCGAGTAACGGAGATGTAACTTTTCTGAACTGTTTTCAGCCTCGTCAATGAGTGAGAGTTTTGGCAAGTCAACTTTCAGTGATACAGTTAATGATACAGTGACCGAAAACAACAAGATGAAAGACAGCGTAACCCAAAAGTAAATACAAAATTGCCCCTATAGCTCAGCTGGATAGAGCAGCGGTTTCCTAAACCGTTGGTCGCAAGTTCAAATCTTGCTAGGGGTACTAAAAGCCCTTGATCATTTTGTCAGGGGCTTTTTAATTTTAGCATTGCAGAGTGGGGTCGCCCTGTGTATGTAGAGCGCCATGATGCGTCGCGTCTTTCCCTTCATGGTATTCCCCAACATTTCCTTTATGAAAAAATATTATAAAAATTCCTTGCGTTTTTAAAAATGGATCTATATATTCCATGAACAAATTGTTCAAATTTTATGAATAAAATATTCAAGATCTTGCTGCCTTATGCGACCCTCTGAACGACAGAACTATATCCTCAATCTGCTGTCCATTTATTATAAGGAGTGGACGGTAAAAGAGTTAGCAGAAGGATTCCAGGTGTCGGAGTTGACGATCAGGCGAGACCTGGACGAGTTGGCCAGAAGCGGCGATGTGATTCGAACGCTGGGCGGTTGTATCACCGCCGGCGAAAAATCGGTAGGGACCATCTTTAACCGTGAATATGAAATGAACCTGGATCTGAAAGCCGCGATCGGCAAAGAGGCCTCCCGTCTGTTGCATCCTGGAGACACCATCCTTCTCGGAGACGGCTCCACCATCCTTCAATTCGCCGCGTGTCTCGGCGAAATCGGCCCACTCAATATTTACACCAACAATATCGCTGCGATTCAGCAGCTGAAAAAATATCCCAGCATCACTCTCAATATCCTCGGCGGCAGCTATGACTATCAGCACAACATGCTGTTGTTGAAGGGGAGTCTGACAGACCGCATTTTGGAGACGCTCAAATTCGATTCAATCTTCATCGGCGTTGATTCCATTGATCTGAAAGGACGGTGTCTGGCAAAAGAGGAGGAGGTGGCACGAACCAACCAGATCATTTTGCGCAGAGGAATGCGTAAAATTCTTCTGGCCGACCATACCAAGCTCGAGCGGCCCGCCAATGTCATTTACGGCCAATTGAGCGATTTTGATCTGTGGATCACCACCGATGGAATCGACGATACGCAGATGAAGCTTTTTAAAAATCAGACCAAGGTCGTAGTGGTGCCGCCCAGACATCTGTTCAGTGATTTTAAAATCATGGATGCCGCCAGTTATCACCGTGGGGATAATAGAAAAATGCTCATCCCCTCTTGATCCCTAATGCGGCGATACGTGCTACCCCGTGGCCCGGATTGGGGTCATCGGTTGCATCAGGCTGTAGGCTGTTATTTTTTTCATTTCTGCTCCAATAACCACAGATTCTCATCCAACTCGGCCTTCCCTCAGATGACAGCAGGGGGGAAGTCATTCGTTCTTCCCGATCCCGGTTTTTCAACCGGGCGGTCCGGTAACAATGTGCAGTGCGTTTAGGGATATTATTCTTCATGGAGGAAAGTTCCGATGCGTAACAGTTCACCGACCGTTCTTTCCATTATCCTCTTGCTTATTGGAATTACCTGCTGCTCTGTCTCCTTTGCAGAGGTCACCGGCAAGATCGCCGGTACGGTCAAAGACACTCAGAGCGGGGAAGGGTTGCCCGGGGTCAATGTCCTGATCGAAGGAACAGCCCTGGGTGCGGTCACCAATGTGGAGGGGTACTATTCGATCATCAACGTCCCCCCGGGCACCGTCACGTTAAAGTTTTCCTGCCTGGGCTATCAGGTCCGCACCATGTCCGGCATCCGTGTCTCAGTCGGATTGACCAGCAAGGTGGATGCCAAACTGTCGTCCAAGGCGCTGGAGATCGACGATGTGGTGGTGGTGGCGGATCGGCCTGTGATCGAAGTGGATCGCACTAATACCGCGGCGTACATGGCCTCTGAAGAGATCGCCGAGCTGCCGGTGACCGAGGTGGCCGAGCTGATCCAACTGCAGGCCGGCGTCACCCAGGATGCCGAAGGCCAGCTGCATTTCCGCGGCGGCCGCAGCGGCGAAGTGGCTTACCTGGTGGACGGCGTTCCGGTGACCAACCGATTTGACGGCGGCAGCGCCATCGAAATCGAGAACGAGGTGATTCAGGAACTGCAGGTCATCAGCGGCACGTTCAACGCCGAATACGGGCAAGCGCAGTCCGGCATCGTCAACATCGTGTCCAAAACCCCGGACAGCCACTACTCAGGTCGTCTTTCCACCTATGCCGGCTCGCATCTAAGCCGGCAGACGGATACCTTCCTCGGCATCGACGATCCGATGAACAATATGGAGTACAACCTCCAGGGCAATTTGACCGGACCGATCCCGCTGTCGAAAAAGCTCTCGTTCTATGCCTTCGCCCGCTACAACCAGGACGGCGGCTGGCTGAACGGCGAACGGCGCTACAACCCGGGGGACAGCTGGAAGATCCGCGTGTTCGAACAATGGTATAACCTGAATTTTCCTGAACGCCAGTTCGGCCAGTATCTGCCTTATGCCCGCTACGCCGATTCCCTGGGTCTGTTCAGCGGCGACCGTTCGTTTGTATCCATGAACGCGTCGGAAAAATTTTCCGTCAACGCCAAGCTCTACTATCAGATGGCGCAAAACGTCCGGGTGTTCTACAACTTTTTCGCCGACAAGGGGGAAAGCATCATCTACGACAATGCCTACCGCTACAACCCCGACGGCCTGCCCACTGAATACAAAAAGGCCTTTAATCACACGGTCAATCTGACCCATACCCTCAAATCGAATCTGTTCTACGAACTCAACCTCTCCTATTTCGGCGAGAATCGCAAGACGTATCTCTATGAATCCGCCGCGGATCCCCGCTATCAGGAAGAGGTTTCTTCGCTGTTGGGGTATCGGTTCGGCGGCACGGATAATGATCGTGAATATATCGATTTTCAGAATTATCTCGCCCAATGGGACATGACCTGGCAGATCGATAAAATCAACCTGACCAAGTTCGGGCTGTCGATCAAGAAATTCAACCTGGACTATCAGGAGATGACCACCACCACCGTTCCCAACAGCTATTATCTGCCCACGACCAAATGGACGACCTTTGCCGACTTTTATGCGCTCTCTCGGCCGCCTCAACTGCTGGTTCCGGAACGCAACACCTTGCTGAATAACATGTACACCCACAAGCCGCTCGAGTTTGCGGTCTATGCCCAGGACAAACTGGAACTGGGCGAACTGATCGCCAACGTCGGTCTGCGCTTTGATTATTTCGAGCCCGACGGCGTCGTGCCGGTGAATCCACGGGCGCCGTACAACGCGGTGACCGGTGGACTGCAGACCGATTTTGTTAAAGCCTCGAAAAAGTATCAGTTGAGCCCGCGACTGGGTCTTGCGTTCCCCATCTCCGATCGCGGCGTGATTCACGTTTCCTACGGCCATTTTCTGCAAATCCCGCAATTCCAGTACCTGTATTATAACTCGGAATTTGAGCTCTCCTCCGGATACAAAGAGACGATCATGGGCAACGCGGATCTGGAACCGGAGCGGACAGTGGCCTATGAGATCGGCCTTCAGCAGCAGTTGGCGGCCAATTTCGGCATGGAATTGACCGTCTACTCCAAAGACATCCGCAATCTGCTCGGCCAGGAGATTTTCGACACGCTCGATGAGCGGGTGTATTTCCGCTACGCCAACCGCGACTATGGCAATGTCAAGGGCATCACCGTCTCGGTGGAAAAAAAGCCGTCGGGCTTTGTCTCCGGCCGGCTGGATTATACCTATCAGGTGGCCCGCGGCAACGCCTCGGATCCCAACGCCATCTTTCAGGCGAACCAGAGCAGTCGGCCGGCGGAGCTGCAAAAACAGGTCATCCCTTTGAACTGGGACCAGACCCATACGATCAACGGCACCCTGCGCGTGGGGGATACGAAAAACTGGACCGTCAGTCTGATCGGCCGCTTGGGCACCGGCTTGCCGTACACGGCGGATACGCCGCAGGAGCGTCAGCTGGAGACCGTGTTCGCGAACAACGAGCGCAAGCCCATGAATTATAACGTCGACCTGTACGCGCAAAAATACTTTAAGCTGGGAGCGCGGAATCTGGTCTTCTTTGCCAGATGCTTCAATCTCTTCGACACTGCGAACCATCTTCAGGTTTTCCCCAGCACCGGATTCGCCGATCGGACCTTCCGCTATCCTGAACAGGAACGCATCGACTC
>JAKJDB010000157.1 GCA_022706175.1 Candidatus Zhuqueibacterota bacterium
AGGCTTTTGTACACCAGCGGATCCTGGAACAGAGCCTCGTGATAGTTTTCCCATCCCACCCACTGCGGCGGAGACAACAGCGACCAGCGGGTAAAACTCATGAACAGAGAGAAGACCATCGGACCCAGGCTGAAAAGGATGAATCCGATCAACCACGGTGAGATGAACAGATAACCGGTCAGCTGGGTTTTGAACGTGTGAGCATGCCGCATAGTCATTCCCGCGTTTCCGAATCATATGTTAGCCTCAAGGTGTGACGACCGGAAAGGAGCAGCCGTGCGTGGGCGGTCCGTTCGCTCGCTTTCCAGTGAAGGGCCTTTTGCGTCTGATCCAGCCATAGCTCCGGGGGGTGCGGCGAGGAGAACAGTACGTCGACGGCGCCGAGGCCGTACACCGTCCATATGAAGCCTGATTCATCCCTGCTGACTTTTATCAGGGAGGCGCCCGCCAGATCCAGCAGAACCGGCCCGGCTGCAGGCTCATGGCCGTACTCGATGTCGAGCTGATGATTCGCGGAGGTATAAAAAGAGTCGGGGATCTTGCAGCTCGCCGGAATGGCGACGCCGTCCACGCGGATGAATTGGATTTCATTGCCCTTTCCGCAGCGCCGCACTGTCCACCGTCCCAAGCGATAGCTCAGCCGGGTGAGCTGCGGCGGTTCGCCGGCACCATTCTGGGCCGCGGTGCAGGTGATGCCGCCCAGATCGAAACGCAGGCCGAAAAGACCGATCAACAGCGCGTTGTACCATCCAGCCGCACAATTCAGATTCCAGGCCGCCCCATGGTGACTCCATCGCTCCTGCGGCGCTGCGTGCAGGGACAAGAACTCGGGACAATATCCCAGAGCCTGATAGGTCTGTTCCAGCAGACTCTGCCATCTCCGGACGGCCTCGCTGTTCCGGGCCAGGGTCCACACCGTGACCGCGGGAAAATCCCAGTAGGGATACCAGGACGACATCGCCGGTTCACTCTGGTGATGCCTGTCCCAGACTGGAGTCAGCGACAGTCCGGTTTCGGTTAACAGATGGCCGGCGATGAAGCGGCTGCAGGCGTCGATTTTTCCTTTCAACAAATATCTCCCAAACGCGGACTCGAGAAAAAGCAGCGAAAACAACGGATAACTGTCCACCCGCCCGCCTTCAGCCGGTGAAAAGGAATCGCGAATAAATCCTTTTTCCTCATCCCAAAACATCGGCAGAAAATGAGCTTCCACTTTTTCCGCCAGTGCATAGGCACGCCGTGCGGTGGGCTCGTCTTCAAGCATTCTGGCCATCTTTTCCATATTGCGGCACAGCGCATACCAGGCCGCGTTGTCGATGGCCACATAGCTGGTCTCACGGCGCCCCATCTTTTGTGGAAGATCCGGGTACATGCCGATGCCTGGAACCAGGCCGTTGTCGTGCGCGGCAGCGGCCAGTGCATCGAATGAACGCCGCACCGTCGCATAATTGGCGCGAAGGATCTGATCATCGCGGGTTTCAGCGTAGAGCATAAGGACCAGCTCGGAGAAAAGAAAGTCGAATCCGCCGAAACCGCGGCTGTCCATAGGCTGCAGGGAACGGGTCCAGCGCCCCGGCAGGGCGCCGTCCTGATCGCGATGCAGGCGAAGGAACGTGATCACTCTTCGCAGGTTGTCCAGATCCCCCCAATGCCGTTGGGCCAGAGCAGTGACCATGTTGTCCCAGGCCCAGATCCAATAATAGGTGCCGGGACAGGCGCGCGTCATGCCGTAATCCTGCACCCTGGCTGATTCCACCACTTGCGGAACATTGGAAAAAAAGCGGCTGACCTCCTCGTGGCCCGGCCAGATCAGGCAGGGCGATTCCTCCTGTATGTGCGCATAGCGCCGCAGTTGCTGGTCGAACGGCATAGGCGCGTGTTCCTGCGCGTGCGCAGAGAGGGGAGCCGACGAATAAAATTGAACCCGAAAGACAGAGGAGGTCCAGCTGTCCAGTTGTCGACTAAAGGGCGCAGAAATAAATCGATAACGATCTGCAGCGCAGACCGGCATGCTGAAACCGTCGCCGCCCAGGTCGATCCAGGTTCCAGCATCGTACAGTTTGAGCAATGTCTGTTTGTATTCATCGCGCACGTCCTCCCAGCGCGCGGTGCCGGAAATACAGCGACGCTGGTAGATGATGCGGCGCCACTCCTCGGGAATGAGAAAGTCACCCTGATAATCGCCGGTTCGTTGCAGCCATTCGGTGAGCGTGATTTGGTCCCTGGCGTATAGCCGCAGGCGATCGGAGCCGATCAACTCGGGCTCGGCCCAGGTCCTCTGGCCGTGCACCGCGGTGCTCTGAGAGAGACGATTCCAGGCCACTGCAAATCGGAACGGCGGCGCTGTGTGCTCATCGTTGGCAGAGCGGCTCAGACAACGAACCCACAGACATGAACCGCACACCACCATCTCCAGATCGGTGTGCCAGTCTGCTAACGTCAGCGACGAACGTACACCGGCGGGGAACACTTCAACCTGTTGCAGGGAAAAGGGCACGTTGACGGAATCCGGGCCGGAAAGCCCCTCCAGAGAAAAGCTCAACACACCCTCGGAATGCTGCAACAGTTTGGCATTGCGGCTCACCGGCTGCAGTCCGTGAAAATCGATCTGGCTGACCGCGTTGCAGGCGTTTGCAATCTGTGCAGAGATGCGGTCGTCCGAAATCCACAAGGACTGATCGGCAAGTTTCAGTAGTGACAGGCGTTGGTTCATTGCGGTTGCGTAGGTTTGAGATAAAGGGCGGACGGGAAATACTCTGTTCCCGTCGCTCGATCGGCCTTGACCTCGAAATGAAAGAGCGGTTCCTCCTCCCCGTTCCACCGCTGCGCCAGGATCTGTTCGTTGAACGGATTGAGTTGAAAATCCAGGGTGTCGGTTCCTATCATGAAACGGATAGAGCGCCGACCGTTCTCCATCCCCTGCTCTTCCAGATGAGCTGAATCGATGTACTCTAAAAAATCGCGCGTATGGGCAAAACGATTGCGCGTCTCCACCACGCAGGCGAACCCATTATGGATCAGGCTCATTTGCTCGCGTTCACAAGAAATCGCAGGGCCCTGATAATTATACAATGAAAGAATGAGATGATCCGCATCCTGCCGGATTTGCGTTCGCCCGCTGAATCCCTCCAGCAGGCTGGCGGATAGCGGCAAAAAGGCCAGATGAATGTTGAAATCGACCATCACAATTTTCTCAACCCGCTGACCGTCAAAAGGAAACCGGTTCACCGGCAGGCCGTCGATGTAGAGCTCATCGAATGGCGCCTGCAAGGAAAAGATTAGATCCAGCCGCAGGGCGGAAAAATTTTTATGACCAGCCCGCTTGGCCGCATAAGAGACCACCGCTAGGTTTTCATGCTGGCAGGTGAAACAGCGACCCTCTTCATACAGATAGTCCCGAGTAATCGGTGCGCCGACGACATGGCACATGTTATCCCGGCCCACTGTGGAATCGTTAAAGACCATGCGTGTATAGAGACTGCGAAAGTCTGCCAGCCTTTTGACCTCCGCCGCCCTGCGCCAGCGCAGCGTAAAACCGTCGCTTTGGCCGGCGTTGACATAGGGCCGGCTGGCGGTCGCCAGACAATATTCCGGGGTCAGATAGGTGGTCAGATCGCTCCATCCGCCGGGATAGATCTCGTCGTCGAAACAGGAAACTACGCCCTGCTCCATCGGCCGCGTGCCGTTTTCATGATACGCTTCACCATAGGTGGTCATACGAAATTGATAGGGCAACGGTTTATTAAAAAACAGGGCGTTCGCCTGTTGGGGAACATGGAACTGAAGGATGGCCGGAAAGGCATTCTGGATTAAAGCGGAAGGATGGTTGAATCGCCTGGCTAACCGGGGCTCGAAAAAGAGGGAACGATTGAGCGCGCAGGCCGCCGTGCAATGCAGGGCGGAATAGCCGCCGTAAGAGTCCTCCGCATAGGCGCGGGAAAAAGGGCCTGCCCACTGCTGCGAAGGCTCATGCCAGTGCATGCCCAGGTTGATCCACAGACCTTGCTCCAGGGCCAGCGCCAGTTCCCGTGCTTCTCTGTCCTGCGCCAGCTCTGCGGCCAGGGCCAGGAACCACAGCGTCAGCGCGGTGTAGGTCGGGCTGTTGTACTCCGCCATCTCAGCCTGCTGATGACGCTGATGGCGGCGACTGGTGATGAGCCGGTGAAAAGTCTGCAGATTTTGTTTGCCGATGGCGCTGTAAACCGGCTGTTGCAGCAGCTCGCCGCTGCAGATCAGATTGACAAACGCGGCCAAGGGATGATTGACATTGCCGTCCGTGTAGCGTACAGCAGCAGAAATGAGCAGATTGGTCTGCAAATTTTTCAGAATGTTTTCCACTGCGGATCCATCCAGCACCGTATGATAACGGTGATACACAGCCAGCAGTGTGCAGGGCGAATGGGTTCCATCCTCCACGGTCAAACCGGAGAGGATTTTGTTGGCGAGTCGCGAATCCGAGGCGGAGCCGCTCTCCAGCAGCGTGATCGCGTACCAGGCGGTCTCCCGCGGAATCAGGCAGAGCCGGGTGTGCGGATCATAATGGCGTTCCGCCTCCTGACGGGATAAAAGCAACAAACGGCGCCGAATATCGATCACAGTAAGAATCCTCGATTGGTTCGCAAAGAATACTGAGACGCTACCTGAAGCGCAATCCGGTGGATTGCGCCACGAGTTGCGCCGCGGATCACTCTTGAAAATCATTTGAAAGAATCAGAGCAATAGTGTGTTTTCCCTGCCGTCCAGATTAAAATCAAATCGCCACCCTTCACCTTTTTTCCGTAGATCATATTTCACCAGGCGCTGGCCGAGAACCAACAACACACAGAATTCCAGGCGGCACGCTCGCTGATAGAACTGAATAAAACGATCCCGCTCGCCGCCATGAGGATAGGCGGGCACAAACTCGCTGTACCCGGACCGCCAGGAAACGGTTGCGGGCGACAGAGGGCATATCCGCAGGCGCTCACATCCGTCCGTCAGCAGCAGCGTCAAAGCAGGTTGGTCGGCCATCAGCTGAGGAACCGCATAGGTATGCAGATTCCATTGCACCTCGCGTTCTTTTCCAGCTCGATGCGGTCGTGCACAAGTAACACATCCGCATCCGGGCAAAAGATCCGCCGATTGAATGAGCGAACGCCGAGAAAATCCAGATAAGCCGGCGCCAACTCTGCTTCCATTAGCAAAGAGGTCTCTTCTACCGAGGTTTGAATCAAGCGGCTGAATCGATCTGCAGGAATGAATTCCGGCGCCCAGACCAGGCTGTCGCCGATCTGACCGCGGCCGTCAAAGGTCACCGTGTTGTGCAGCGCCGTATCGCGCCGGTACACCGGACCCGGTCCACAGGCCAGAAAAGAACGGTTACGACAGATTAAAAAAGCGCCGTTGCAGGGATCGCTGTGGCCATAGCCGCCCCATTCTCCGTGCGCATACCGTTCCCGGCCAAGCGGTGCGCCGCTGCGGCAGGTGATCAGAGTCTCATTCTCGGCATTCTTTTTGCGCAGAAAAATCTGGCCGCCATCCTGAAAAAGGACGACGTTTTTTTGTCTTTCAGTCTCTCTCACCTTTGGATCAAAAAACAAAAATTCCCACACCCGCCGGCGTGCGGGTGCATTGCGAAAATCGACGCCGGCGGTCTCCGCCTCAGCCAGGCGAAGGGCCAACGCCTGGGCCGCTGAAGAGCCGGTGCGACGGGCGATCAAATAATGGATCCAGGCATCGCCGGCCACGCGATAGTGCGGGTCACCAAACGTAATTCCCAAGCGGCCGTCCGGACTGAGGGACGCACGACGAAAAGCGGAAGCTTGGCGCCAATAGGGTGTTGTCTGCCAAAAGTCAACCGCACACCCCTGCTTCAACAACTCCAGATAACGCATCATGAACGCGTGTTCATAGATCCACAGGTTGATGCCATGGCCGTAGAAACCGTCCTTCGGCAGCTGCTCCGCCACAAGCTCGAATGCACCGGCCAAATAGGCAGCCCACTCTTTGGCGCGGGGATGCTCGTTCCAGAACAGCAGCGAAAAAGCCAGCAACCCATGGCTGCAGCCGAGAAAATGGGCCTGGCTGTAATCCTCCCGCTCGTAGCCGAGATGAAGCCATACCCTTTGCGCGATATGAAAAAGCTCTTCCTCCACCCGCTCGCGTTCCGCTGCCGGCAGCCATGGATGGATCCAATCATAGCCGAGGCACAGAGTGAACAGACACTCACCAGCCTGAGTGTCGATCAACATCGGTTCATAATCACCCGCTGCAGCGAGGCGTAGAAACGCCGCAAAGGCCTCGACCGCTTTGGCCGTGCTTTGCGGATCCGGCTGCAGCAACGCGGAAAATGCGGACAAAATTACCCGGTCCATTTCGTGCAGGGCTTCAGGCCGATCCGGCAGCTTGGACTGCGCAGTGACGCTGAAGCTCAAGCGTTCGTTGATTAACAGCGCTTGTATTTCAGCCCAGATCGCCGCATGACTGTCCTCTTTGCGGCGCTGAAGATCAAGCAGGTCTGCCGCGGAGAACAGCAAGCGCGGGTGAACGGTTCTTAGATCGGATCGCAACTCCACCGGCATAGCCGCA
>JAKJDB010000158.1 GCA_022706175.1 Candidatus Zhuqueibacterota bacterium
CCGTCATCCGCGTTTCCATCCGCCGTTTTTTTTCACTGCCCGCTGCCGGCCGCAGGCGGCTGGACAGGACCGGCCCCATCCCTGCGACGCGCCACAAAACGGCCGATGGCCAACTCGTGGACGCATCCCCACAGCAGGTGATCGATCGCCTCTTTGGGGCGATGCACGATGGGCAGGCCGTGACGGTTAAAGCTGGTGTTCAGAACCACCGGCACACCGGTCAGTTCGTAAAACTTTTTGATCACCCGGTAATAGGGCTCATTGTTCGGACGCACGCTGTGCACACGGGCCGTGTTGTCCACATGAATGGCAGCGGCGATCTCGTTTTCTTTACCGGCGATGACATCGAACGCCATGGTCATAAAGGGCGAAGGACAAAAATCCTTAAAGTAGAGAGAGCCGTATTCTTCCAGACAACTGGGGGCAAAGGGCATGAACCACTCCCGGTTCTTCATCTGGTGGTTGATGATGTCGCGCGTCTGCGCCGAACGCGGATCCGCCAGCACGCTGCGCCGGCCCAGGGCGCGCGGGCCCCATTCTTCCCGGCCCTGAAACCAGCCGATCACCTTGCCCTGGGTCAGCGCGTAGGCCACATACTCGGGCATGCGTTCGCCCAGATCCTCCCAGACCACCTGATCGCAGATCTTGAGTTCAGCGAGTATCTGTTCATCGCTGAACGCATCTCCCAGGTCTGCGTCCTGCAGCTTGAAGCCGGCCCCGCGGCCGTTTTTCTGATGATAGAGTTCCAACGCCGCGCCCACCGCCGTACCGCCGTCGCTGGCATGGGGATGGACGAAAACCCGGTCGATGTAGGGCAGTTCTCTGATGAGCTTGTTGACCTTGACGTTCAAAAACGTGCCGCCGGCCAGCGCCACATCGCGAAAGGCGAAGCGCTGGTGCAGCGATTCAACAAAACCGAGGATGCGTTCCTCCAACAGCCGCTGCGCCGCAGCGGCCACATGCTCCTTGCCGTAGGTTTTGATCAACTGCATGATGCGCCGGCCGGAGTGCGTCTTCATCAGCACCGCATCGCGCGGCACCATGATATAGTCCACCCAGTAGGGATAGCCCTTCCAGCGGCCATCGGTGTGTTCGAACACCATGTCTTTGATCAGGGGATAACAGACATCGGGATCGCCGTAGGCGGCCAGTCCCATGGTCTTGCCCTCCCCATCCATATAGCGCAATCCCAGACAAACAGTAAAGGCGGAGTACCACAACGCGGTTGCGTAAAGGGGGATTTCCTCCACCAGCGTCATCTTGCCGTCGCGGCACAGATAGATCTCGCCGGCGATGTTTTTGCCGTTCGCATTGGGACCAAAGCCGTCCATGCTGATGGTCAACGCTTCGTCAAAGCCGCTGCAGCGATAAGCGCTGGCGGCGTGGGTGCGATGGTGATCCAGAAAAATCATCTTTTCATCCGGCACGCCCAGGGGACGGAGCCCGTTGCGAAACATGGCCGGCTTGTACATTTTGAACACGTTGGGCGCTAGATACTTGAGCAAGCCGCTGAAATTGTGGCCCACCAACCCGGCCAGGGAGCGCGGCAGATCCCACAGGGAGCGGCAGAACAGGTCGGCGTAAAAGCCCGACGGCGGATACCCCACCGCCCAATAGTCCACCTGATCGGGGGTCAAGCCGCCGTGGTGCAGGGCCGACCGCAACGCCTGATGGGGAAAGCCCATCTCATATTTGACACGGGTATAACGTTCTTCCGATGCGGCAAAGACAATTTCTCCATCGCGCACCAGCGCGACGCTGCTGTTATGATGACTGCCGGCGACGTCGTTTAAGCCGATTATGTTCATTCGATCGATTCCCTTATTAGGTGTACGCCTTGATCGCCGCTCTTGCCAGCGGAACGGATCATGGATCACTGTTTGGGTGACGGCAAGAGAAAAAAGGCCGCTGGAGCCTTAGCGGCTTGGCGGGCGGACCTCGATGCCGAGCATGCTCAGGAAAAAAGAAGAAAAAATGATCTGCGCGCCGATGATCATCAGGGTGGAGGCCAAGATAGCCGGCCGAACCTGATCGAGCGTGCCGAATCCATTGGATATCCAGGCGACCAATATATAGGCATCTGTGAGAAAACCAAGGAGAAAGATCACAAAACCCAGGATCAGTCCCCTTTCCAGGTTAAAAAGATGAAACGCACGGGTGAGCGCAGGCGTTTGCGGCACAAAATGATGGGTGACGCTGAAAATTTTCGCATAGATGCCCAGGCTGATGATCTGAAAACCAAGAATGGCGAACAGGCTGCCCAGCACCATCACATGGACATCCACCAGACGGTTGAAAATCCGGATCGGGCCGGGCAGCAGCGCGACCAGACTGGTCATGCCGAGAACGAACAGCAACACGCCCGGCCAGATATAGAGATGCGTCGGGCTGTAAATCAGCATAAAGCGCAGATGGCGCCATCCGTCACGGAACGAACGCAGATGCGGCGGCCGGTTGCGGCCGTCTCTGTACAACACGATGGGAATTTCGCACATTCTCAATTTGAGCAGGCCGGCACGGATGATCATCTCGGAGGCGAACTCCATGCCGCCGGTGCGCAGGTCCATTTTCTCAAAAGCGGTTTTGGTAAAAGCGCGCATGCCGCAGTGCGCGTCCGAAACACCGGTATGGTACATGAGATTCAACAGGCCGCTCAACAGCGGATTGCCGATGTAGCGATGCAGCCAGGGCATGGCGCCCTTTTCGATTCCGCCCTGGAAGCGGTTGCCGACGACGACCTCATACCCGGCCTCCAACTGATCGAGAAAACGGCCGAGATCGCTGAAATCATAGGAATCATCGGAATCGCCGATAACGATCCATTCGCCCAGGGCTGCGCCGATGCCGGCGTGGTACGCGTACCCATATCCTTTGCGAGTTTCGTGCACCACCCGCGCGCCCAGCGACTCCGCCAACGCCACCGATCCGTCGGTGGAACCGTTGTCCGCAATGATGATCTCATACTCCACGCCGCGGGCCTGCAAGGCGGCGTGCGCCTTTTCGATGCAGATCGCCAAGGTCGCGGCTTCGTCCAGGCAGGGCATGACCACAGAAACACGGATGCTCATTGTCCATTCGCCTTGATTAATACCGGCAGCGTCTTGAGCAGTATCTTGATATCGAGCAAGACCGACCACTGATCGATGTACTGCAAATCCAGCCTCATCCAATCATAAAAACGCACCTGATTGCGGCCGTAGATCTGCCATAGACAGGTCAAGCCCGGCCGCATGCTGAAGCGCCGTTTCTGCCAGCGTTCATCCATGCCCGCGACATCGCGCAACGGCAGCGGCCGTGGCCCCACCAGGCTCATCTCACCGCGCAGCACGTTGATCAACTGCGGAGTTTCATCAAGACTGGTGCGTCGCAGCCAGCGACCGATGGGGGTGATGCGTGGGTCGTTTTGAATTTTAAAATTCGGACCGTCCGCTTCGTTGAGCGCTTCCAGCTCCTTCTGCAGCTTCTCAGCGTTCGTAACCATGGTGCGAAATTTGATGATGTTGAAGCGACGGCGGTTATAGCCCACCCGCTCCTGGCGAAAGAACACCGGCCCGGGCGAACTGACCTTGATGAGCAGGCCGATCACCGCAAACAGGGGAATCAGAATCGCCAACGCGCAAACGGCGAAGACCAGATCCATGAGTCGTTTGGCCCAGAGGTGATCCAATTGTTTGCGCGATCCGGAGAAAATAGTCAGCACCGGTTCGCCGGCCAATTCATAAGCAGCGGTCCGGGCGACCTGCAGTTCAAACCAATTCGACGGCACGCGGCAGAGAATGCCGACTTCCTGGCACTGGTCGGCGATCCGCCGGATGCGATCATAATAGGATTTGATCGGCAGCGCGATAAACACTTCATCCACTACATGGGTTTCCACATACCCGGGGAATTCGTCCAGGGAACAGAGCCGCCTGAGTTGAGGCAGCTCCTGCAGCGCAGAGTCGGCATAGTCGTCGTCGATGAAGCCCAGCAGACGATAGCCGAGCTCGTGGCGCTCGAGTATTTTTTTCGCCCAGTCCGCCGCCCTCGGCCCGCTGCCGATGAGCACGATATAACGCAGGTTGCGGCCATGATTGCGCAGCCGCACCAGCACCGCCCGCACCACCGAGCGGCTGAGAATAGTCAGAACCGTGCATCCCACCCAGAACAACAGCAGCACGGTCTTGTCCAAAGGACTGTCCGACAAAAAATAAGCCAGACTGGAGAGAAAGAGTGCGCTCACCGTCACCGCTTTAAAAATATCCCACCATTCGCGGAATCGACGGTCGAAACGCCGGCGCTCATAGAGACCGAAATAGTCGAACAACCGGTTCCAGACGATGACGAGGATGAAAACAGCCGCGAGGTTGATGAGTTTGATGCGGAGAGCGAAAAAGCCGATAAGATCATTCGGGGTTCGATTCGGCGAGTGCACATACAGCGCGGCGGCAAACGTGGTCACCATGACCAGAATATCGAGAATCCTCGTCCCGTTCACCAATATGCGTTTTCTAAAACCTTTCACCCAACACCGCCCGAGTTACCTGGTTCCTTCGTTCAGCTCACCGGCGCAGTTCCCCGCCGGCCTGTTCTCCGACCGCCTCGCGATCGCCGCACCGGACGCTTTGGCTATTGGCCCGTCTTGCTCGTATCGGAAGAATAATAGGTATAGTAATAATCGTAATCGCCGTAGAGATTTTTCTCATGCACGTTGTTCAGGATCGCTCCGGTGATGTTGAGGCCCACCCGTTCCAGCGACCCCTTGGCCTTGAGAATGATATCCTTGTCATTGCGGCCGGACTCGATCACCAGCACCACGGCGTCGGCGTTAGGGGCCAGCACCGCGGCATCGGTGACGGCGATCACCGGCGGCGTATCCAGCACGATAAAATCATAGCGCTCGCGCAACAACGATAACAGATCCTTCATCGCATCGGAGCCGAGCAATTCCGACGGATTGGTGCTGATCTGTCCGCTGGTGAGCACGTCCAGACCGGCGATGCCGGTGGCGCGGATCGACTCGGTGGCGGCCAGATCCAGAGCCGCCATCTCGTTCACCGCATGGCTGGCGCGAACCGAAGCCTGGTTCAACAGCCCCCGTTTGTGAAACGGATCGCTGCCCCCTTCGCTGTCGCTGTTCTTGGGCAGCGAAATGCGCTGGCGGCCGGCATAACGGCTGTTGTCGAGAATGTCCGCCAACCCGGGCGTATGGGCAAAGCCGAAAAACCGATGCACCATGGGTTTGCGCAGGTCCGCGTCGATCACCAGCGTTCGCAATCCGAGCTGTGCGGTGGTCACCGCCAGGTTGACCGAGGTCGTCGACTTGCCTTCGCGCGGCCCGGAGCTGGTGAGTAAAACCAACGAGATTTTTTCGCCGGCCTCAGCGAATTTGATATTGGTGCGCAGAGTTCGATACGCCTCAGATACCGGCGAGGTCGGCTGCAGCAGCGTGATCAGCCGCTGATCACCCACTTGTTCGCCGCCGGGCGGCGAAACCACCTCGCTGCGCCGAATGCGCGGGATGGCGCCCAACAGGTTCAGACCGATCAGGTTTTCCACCTGTTCCGGGGTTTTGATCGTGGTATCCAGAGACTCCATGAAAAAAGCCAAGCCCAGGCCCATGGTCAAACCCAGCAGCAGCCCGATGGCCAGATTCAAAACCTTGCGCGGTTTGATCGGCGCCTTCGGCGGTTCAGCCCGGTCGATGATGCGCATATTGCCGATCTTTTCCGCTTCGCTGATGCGCGCCTCTTCATTGCGCTGCGACAACATGATGTAGATGCTGTTGGCCAGATCCCGTTCACGCGTCAACCGCGCCAGCTCATACTCTTTGCCCGGCAATCCGCTCAGCGTGCCCTCATACTGCCCCACGGCGTTGTTCAGCGACCGTTCATAGGTCCGCAGCGTCTCCAGCTCCAACTCCGTCTGCACCCGCTCTTCGTACAATCGCGAGATGGCGGAGAGAGGATCCACCACCTGCTCCTGTTCGGCGATCTTGCGCGCCTCTTCCGCCAGGTTGGTGCGCAACCGCTGCATGTCCTGGCGCATCTGCACCATCTTGGAATTGTTCTCCGGTACACCCTGCAGCTGCTGATTGACATATTGCGATTGCAGTTTCATCAGATCGGATTTCAGCTGATTAACGAACGGCGTGGACACGTCGGCGATGGACGGCGCCAGATCCCGCTTCTGCAGGCTGATCTTCTCGGTCAGCGAGCGCAGCCGCTCCTCGGTCTTTTCCCGGTTGGCCTTGGTCTCCTGATACAGCGCGTCGATCTGGGTGACGCGATGCAGTACTTCCGCCACCTCCTTGTCCAGCGAGGTCACGCGATTGGTCTCCTTGAACCGGCGCAACAACGCCTCGGCCTCCTCAAGCCGCTCGCGATATTTTTCGCGCTGCTCCTCGATGAACGAGCGCACGCCGCTCACCTCCTCGCGGCGGATGCGCAAATTGCGCTCCGCCAGAACAGAGGTGACCGTGTTGGCAATGGCCGCCGCGCTAAAGGCGTTGTTCGATCGCACCTTGATCTGGATCAAGTCCGACTCGGCCATGG
>JAKJDB010000159.1 GCA_022706175.1 Candidatus Zhuqueibacterota bacterium
GCCCATCATGGTGATGAAGCGGAAGCCGAAGCCCGGATGGGGGACGATCAGCTCGGTGGCGGCGGCCGAAGAGGCGTTGAGGCTCTCCAGAAAGATGCTGACGCCGAAGGCCTGCAGGGCGGAGATCGCCACAGTCCCGTAGCGGGTGAGCTGGGTGATCTTTTTGCGTCCCTGTTCGCCCTCTTTCTGCAGTTTCTGGAAGTAGGGCACGACGGCGCCGAGCAGCTGGATGATGATCGAGGCCGAGATGTAGGGCATGATGCCCAGGGCGAAGACGGTGGCGCGGCTGAAGGCCCCGCCGGCGAAGAGGTCATAGAGCCCCATCAGGCCCGAGGCGGTCGACTTGAAATAGTTGACCAGGGCCGCGGCGTTGACGCCGGGAAGGGGAACATGGCCGCCGATGCGGTAGGCGATCAAAACCGCGGCGGTGAAGAGGATGCGCCGTTTCAGATCCGGAATCTTGAAGATGTTGCCCAGGCTGCCCATCATATCTTTGTAATCCTCCCTCCGGCCGCCTCAATCTTTTCCTGTGCGCTCTTGCTGAAGGCATTGGCCGAAACGGTGAGCTTCTTGGTCACTTCGCCATCGCCCAGCACCTTGACCGGGGTATCCTTCTTGCCGATGGCGCCCAATTCGAAGAGGAGGGCGGGAGTCAGTTCTTCACCGCCGGGCAGTTTGTCGAGGACGCCGACATTGACCACCTGAAACTCGATGCGATTGAGATTTTTAAAGCCGCGTTTGGGCAGCTGGCGCTGGATGGGCATCTGCCCGCCCTGGAACCAGGCGCGCCGTTTGGAGCCGGAACGGGAGCCGGCGCCGTTGGAGCCGCGTCCGGACTGCTTGCCGCGCGACCCGCCGCGGCCGACCCGCTTGCGGTCCTTGACCGCGCCTTCCGCATATGTCAAATTTGCTAAATTCATTATATCCTCAGCCTGTTGCGTTATACCTACAGTTCTTCCACTTTGACCAAGTGCCGGATATTGTCGACCATGCCGCGGATGATCGGCGTGTCATAGTGCACCACGCTGTTGTTGGGATGGCGCAGGCCCAGAGCGATGGCTGTCGCCTTGTGCTTCTGGATCGATCCGATGGTGGAGCGCACCAGCGTGATCTTGATCTGCTTGGCTTCTTTTTTCTTCTTGTTCATGACCTCTTGTCCACCTGTTATTCGTTAGCGCCAACTTTCGGCTTGGGCACGGTCTTAAAAACCTGCATCACCTGAAGGCCGCGTTTGCGCGAGACGCCTGCGACATCCATGAGGTTTTCGAGGGCCGCTATGGTCGCCTTGACGACGTTGTGCGGATTGGCCGATCCTCTGCTCTTGGTCAGGATATCGGTATAGCCGGCGGATTCGAGGATGGCGCGCACGGCGCCGCCGGCGATGACCCCGGTGCCGGGGGCGGCGGGTTTCAGGAAGACGCGGCCCGCGCCGTATTTGCCTTCGATTTCGTGGGTGATGGTGCCGTTGACCACGGGCACGCGGATGAGGGCCTTTTTGGCGGCATCGGCGCCCTTGGTGATCGAATCGGTCACTTCATTGGCCTTGCCCAGGCCGATTCCGACGCGGCCGTGGCCGTCGCCGACGACGACGATCGCATTAAAACTGAAACGGCGGCCGCCCTTGACCACTTTGGCCACGCGGTTGACCTGGACCACCCGCTCGGTCAGTTCAAATTCACCGGGATTTATCTTTTCCAACGTCTGTTCCTCATGTTAAAATCCATGTGCTCCAAGCCTAGAATTCCAGGCCGCCTTCGCGAGCGCCGTCGGCCAGGGCCTTGACGCGGCCGTGATAGAGATAGCCGCCGCGGTCGAAGACGATCCGGGTGACCTCTTTGTCCTTGGCGATCTCGGCCAGGTGCTTGCCGACCAGCATCGCCTGTTCCTTCTTGCTCTTCGCCTTGGCGACCACATCGCGGATCGCGGGGGTAAGAGTGCTGGCGGCGAAGAGGGTGGTGCGGCTCAGATCGTCGACCACCTGGGCATAGATGTGCTTGTTGCTGCGGAAAATCACCAGCCGCGGCCGCTCCGCGCTGCCGCGCAGGGTCTTGAGAATGTGGCTGTGCCGGCGATGCCGCGCTTCCACTTTGGTGTATGATTTATCAGCCATTGTATAAACTCATCAGGTTATGGTTCATTCCAGTCCATCGCGGCTCCCTGCCCACAAACGGGTCAGTGCGCCGCGCGGCCCACCGGATTAGGCCGCGGTCTTGCCGGCCTTCTTGCGGACGGTCTCGCCCAGATAACGGACGCCTTTGCCCTTGTAGGGTTCCGGCTTGCGCAGGCTGCGGATCTTGGCCGCGATCTGCCCGACCAGCTCCTTGCTGATACCGCGCACCACGACGATGTTGTTCCCCTCGGTCGCCAGGGTAATCCCCTCGGGCGGAGCGACGATAATCTGGTGCGAATAGCCCAGCGAGAGCAGCAGATGCGTGCCCTTCATCTCGGCGCGGAAACCGACGCCGATGATCTCGAGCTTCTTCTCAAAGCCCTTCGAGACCCCCTCCACGACGTTGTTGACCAGGGTGCGGGTCAAACCGTGCAGGCTGCGCACGATCTTGTCGTCGTTCGGACGCTGCACCTCCAGGGTGCCGTTCTCCATCTTGACGATCAGACGCGGATCGACCTGGTACGCCAGGGTGCCCTTGGGACCGGTGGCCGTCACCAGGTTGTTGGTGACGTCAACCTGGACGCCATCCGGTATGCTAATGGGAGCTTTTCCTACTCGTGACACGATATACTCCTGTTTTGAAGGATTTACCAAATATAGCAGAGTACTTCGCCGCCCACGCCGCGTTTGCGCGCTTCCTGCCCGGTCATCACCCCTTCCGAGGTGGTGACAATGGCAATACCCAGATTGTTGAAGACGCGCGGCACCGCCTTGTGGTTGACGTAGCGGCGAAAGCCGGGCTTGCTGATACGGCGCAGGCCGGAGATCACGCTCCTGTTGTCATTGTCATATTTCAAGTAGATGCGGATGACGCCCTGCTTGCCATCATTGATAATGACATGGTTTTTTATGTAGGCTTCTTCCTGCAGGATCTTGGTGATCTCCTGTTTCAACCTGGAGGCAGGAATATCTACTTTGGGATGATTGGCCCTGGTCGCATTCCTGATACAAGTTAGGTAGTCTGCGATGGGATCAGTCTTTGACATGTATCTTCTCCCTGACAAGCTAAACGCTGTGATGAAAAAGTTAGTTACAAAAAGGCTCCGGAAGGGTCACCAACTGGCCTTCTTGACGCCGGGGATAAGCCCTTCGAGCGCGAGATCACGAAAACAGAGTCGGCAGATGCCGAACTTGCGGTAAAAGGCCCTGGGCCGCCCGCAGCGGGAACACCGGTTGTACGCGCGCACCGCGAATTTCGGGGTTCTCTTGGACTTGACAACTAACGCTTTTCTAGCCAATGCCGTTCCTCTTGATTTTAGGTATTACGAACGACGGATGAACGGCATCCCGAACGCGGTGAGCAGTTCGAGCGCCTCTTCATCGGTTTTTGCCGTGGTTACAATGGTGATATTCATGCCGCGCGTCTTTTCGACCTTGTCGTAATCGATCTCGGGGAAGACGATCTGCTCCTTGATCGACATGTTGTAGTTGCCACGGCCGTCAAACTTGAGCGCCAGCCCGCGGAAATCGCGCACGCGGGGGATGGCGATGGAGATGAGACGGTCCAGAAACTCGTACATGTGCCAGCGGCGCAAGGTGACGCTGCAGCCGATCGCCATGCCCGCGCGCAGCTTGAAATTGGAGATAGCCTTCTTGGCGCGGCGGATGACCGGCTTCTGGCCGGCGATCTTGGTCATCTCTTCCAGGGCGACATCAACGTTCTTGGCGTTCTCGGTGGCATCACCGACGCCCATATTGAGGACGATCTTTTCGATGCGCGGCACCTGCATGACGTTCTTGTAGTTGAAGCGTTTCTGCAGCTGCGGCCGGACCTCTTTGGCATATACGTCGATCAGCCGTGGTTTATATTTTTCTTCAGCCATTTTATTATGCCCGATTTAAGGTTCACGCTAACTCTGGGTTACCAGCATCTCATTACAATTTCTGCACACGCGCACATGGCCCTTGCGGCTCTTGGCTTCATCGAAGACCTGCTTGGAACCCATGCGCGCCGGGGTGTTGCATTTGGGGCAGATCACCATGACATTGGAGACATGGATCGGGGCCTCTTTCTCGACGATGCCCCCCTGCGGATTCTTCTGGCTCGGCCGCGTCATCTTTTTGATAAAGTGGACGCCCTCAATGATCACCTGGGATTTCTCCGGGAAAACCTTCAGGACCTTGCCCTTTTTCCCGTTGTAGTTCCCGGCAATAACCAGGACCTGGTCGTTTTTTCTAACACGCATTGTCGATTGCCTTTATCAATATTCTAAAGCACTTCAGGAGCTAAAGAGACGATTTTCATGAACTGTTTCTCGCGCAGCTCGCGCGCCACCGGCCCGAAGATGCGGGTGCCCTTGGGCTCCATGGCATCGTTGATCAGCACAGCCGCGTTCTCGTCGAACCGGATGTAAGAGCCGTCCGGACGGCGTTTCTCTTTCTTGGTGCGCACGATCACGGCCTTGCTCTTATCCCCTTTCTTGATACTGCTGTTGGGGATGGCCTGCTTGACAGAGACGATGATGACATCGCCGATCGAGGCCGTCCGCCTTTTTGAGCCGCCGAGAACCCGGATGCACATCACCTTCTTGGCGCCCGTGTTGTCCGCGACATTAAGCCGGGTATATTCCTGAACCATGACTCAGACCTTTCGCTTCGAATTCGCAAACTGTTACTTGGCACGCTCTATGACGTCCACCAACCGCCAACGCTTGCGGGCGCTCAAGGGGCGGGTCTCCATGATCTTGATCACATCCCCGACATGGCTGGTGTTGCTCTCGTCGTGCGCCATGAACTTGGACGTCTTTTTGACGTACTTTTTGTACAGGGGATGCTTGACAAAGCGCTGGACCGTCACCACGCGGCTCTTGTTCATCTTGTCGCTGGCGACAATCCCGATCTTGACTTTTCTCTGTTTTCTTTCCACAAAACTCTCCAATGGCAGTAGGGCCTTAGGCGTTGACTTGGCTCTTTTCATTGATGATGGTCTTCAGCCGCGCGATATCCCGGCGCACCCGTTTGATTCTCAGGGGATTGTCGAGCTGGCGGGTTGAGTGCTGGATACGCAGGTTGGACATCTCCAGCAGGGCATCTTCCAGCTGCATGTCGAGCTCTTTGAGCGACAGTTTGCGCAATTCTTCGGTCTTGTTCATGGTTTACTCTCCCAATTCCGTGGCGGAGACGAACTTGGACTTGACCGGCAGCTTGTGCGCGGCCAGACGCATGGCCTCGCGCGCCGTGTTCTCATCCACGCCGGCGATCTCGAACATGATGCGGCCGGGCTTGACTACCGCCACCCAGTATTCGGGGGCGCCTTTTCCCTTACCCATGCGGGTCTCGGCCGGCTTTTTGGTGCACGGCTTGTCCGGGAAGATGCGGATCCAGATCTTGCCGCCGCGCTTGATATAGCGCGTCATCGCGATACGGGCGGCCTCAATCTGGCGGGCGGTGATCCAGTGCGGTTCGACCGCCTTCAGACCATACTCGCCAAAAGCGAGCAGCGAGCCGCGCACCGCCAGCCCTCTCATGCGGCCGCGCTGGTGCTTGCGAAATTTTATGCGCTTGGGCATTAACATGACTGCTGTACTCCAATATAAAAGGTATCAGATCCGATGATTATTGTTCGCCGATCACTTCGCCGCGACAGATCCAGACCTTGACGCCGATGGCGCCGTAGGTGGTCCGGGAGGTGGCACGGGCGAAATCAATATCCGCGCGCAGGGTGTGCAGGGGAATACGCCCCTCCTTGTACTGCTCGACCCGCGCCATCTCCGCCCCGCCAAGACGCCCGGAACAGCAGATACGGATGCCCTCGGCGCCCATGCGCATGGTCGACTGCATCGCCTTTTTCATCGCACGCCGGAAAGAGACCTTGCCTTCCAGCTGGTTGGCGATCGACTCGGCGACCAGATAGGCGTCCAGCTCGGGGCGCTTGATCTCGTTGATATTCAGTTGCACATCCTTGCCAGTCACCCGCTGCAGTTCCTCGCGCAGCTTGTCCACCTCGGCGCCCTTGCGGCCGATGACGATGCCGGGGCGGGCGGTGTGAATGGTGAGCGTGATCTGCTTGGGCGTGCGGCTGATCTCGATTTTGGAGATGCTGGCCTTCTGCAGACGGTTGCGCACGTAGCGGCGCAGCATGATGTCTTCGCTCAGCTTCTTGGCGAAATCGCGTTCATCGAACCAGTTGGAATCCCAGGTCCGGATGACACCCAGCCTAAATCCCTTAGGATTTGTCTTCTGTCCCAAAATAATCTCCTGTAAAATATCTAGTTGACTGGCTTGTCTGCAACGATCACAGAAATATGACAGGTGCGTCTGCGAATACGGGTGGCCCGGCCCATCGAGGCCGCGCGGAACCGCTTGAGCATAAAGCCCTCGTCGATGCGCAGCTCCTTGATGTAGAGGTCTTCGG